>JBBRXQ010000070.1:0-8654 GCA_038238515.1 Sphingomonadales bacterium
ATTTGGCGGCTGATGGAGGCGAACGGCGATCTTTATCTTGATCGGTATGAAGGCTGGTATTCGCTACGCGACGAAGCTTACTATGATGAGGGCGAACTGGTTTCCGGGGAAGGGGGCGAGAAGCTCTCGCCTCAAGGCACGCCAGTGGAATGGACAGTCGAGGAAAGCTGGTTTTTCAGGCTTTCTAGGTATCAAGAACCGCTGCTTGCGCTCTACCGGGATCACCCAGATTTCATCCAGCCTGATACACGGCGCAATGAAATGGCGGCGTTTGTAGGGCAGGGTCTTCGCGATCTTTCGGTGTCGCGCACTAGTTTTGACTGGGGAGTGAAAGTTCCGGGCAGCGAAAGCCATGTGATGTATGTCTGGGTCGATGCGCTTACCAACTATCTCACCGGGCTTGGTTGGCCCAATGAGACGGCGGAATTTGCAAAGTTTTGGCCGGCGGATATTCACTTAATCGGTAAAGACATTGTCCGGTTTCACACGATTTACTGGCCAGCGTTCCTGATGAGCGCCGGTTTGCCCGTTCCAAAACACGTGTTTGGTCACGGGTTCCTGCTCAATCGCGGGCAGAAAGAGTCGAAATCGCTGGGCAACGTTACCGATCCTACAGCCCTAGCTCAGACCTTTGGTGTTGATCCTCTGCGCTATTTCCTGATGCGCGAAGTCGCTTTTGGGCAAGATGGTTCTTATTCTGCCGAAGCGATTGTCACGCGTTGCAACGCGGAATTGGCCAATGGCTATGGCAATCTGGTTCAGCGCACGTTGTCGATGATTTACAAAAACTTGGACGGCGAAATTACTTCGTTTTCGAGCGCAGCGCCTGATCACGCCTTGCTGACGATCGTGGCGGACATTTGTTGCAGCGAATTACCGCGAGACTTTACCGCGCTCAATTTTTCATCCGGGATCGATGCCTGGATGCGCGCGGTTTTTGCGTGTAACCAATATGTTGACGAGCAAGCGCCTTGGGCTCTGCGCAAGTCAGATCCCGAAAGGATGCGCGTCGTCCTATTAACTCTGTTCGTCGCTATTCGGGATTTGACGATAGCAATCTTGCCAGTCGTGCCGGGCACGGCAAACGCTGTGTTGGATCAACTTAGCATCCCTCCAGAGGACCGCCATTTCGCCGCGCTTGCTGATGTGGAATGGTATAATGCCAGGGTTGCTGCTGCTCAACGGATTGCGGCACCAGTCGCAGCATTTCCGCGGCTTGAACTTCCGCTAGAAGCGGGGCTGACCTGATGCTGATCGATTCGCATTGCCACCTCAATTACAAAGGGCTGATCGAGGAGCAGGGCGCTGTTTTGGACCGCGCGCGGGCTCGCGGCGTAAGCGGTTTCCTCAATATCTCGACCAAGCGCAGCGAATGGGCTGCGGTGGTCGCAACAGCACGGCGCGAGAGCGACGTCTGGGCCAGTGTTGGCATCCATCCGCATGAGGCCGATGGCCATGCTGGACTCGATGCGGCGCTATTGCATGAAGCAGTTCAAGACCCCCGCGTGATCGCGATCGGCGAGACTGGGCTCGATTATTACTACGATAAGTCCGACCGTCAGGTGCAGCAGGATTTATTTCGTGTCCACATTGAGGTAGCGCGCGAAATCGGCTTGCCGGTGATCATTCACACCCGCGACGCTGAGGACGATACGGCCAAAATTCTAACTGAGGAGATGAAGCGCGGCGCATTTCCTGCGCTGATCCATTGTTTCACAGCATCGGCTGAATTCGGGCGTACCGTCCTCGAACTTGGGCTGACAATTTCCATTTCTGGAATCGTAACATTCAAGAATGCCAAAGACTTGCAAGCGTTCGCTGCCCAAGTGCCCGAGGACCGGTTGCTAGTGGAAACCGACGCACCATTTCTAGCACCCGTTCCAAATCGCGGGCGCGTGTGTGAACCAGCGTTTGTGGCAGACACTTGCGCATTTGTGGCGGGATTGCGAGGCATCGACAGCGCGACCTTGGCCACACAGACCAGCGCCAATTTCTTTCGACTATTTAGCAAGGCCGCGCTGTGAAACTTGTTGTTCTGGGCTGCGGAACCTCAACCGGCGTTCCTCGGATTGGCAACGATTGGGGCGATTGTGATCCAAATGAGCCTCGCAATCGGCGTACCCGCGTGGCAATTGTGGTCGAGGGAAATGATGGTTCGCGGCTGCTGGTCGATACGCCGACCGACCTACGGCAGCAACTGCTCGCGACCGAAATCGCTCAAATAGACGGCGTTGTTTGGACACACGATCACGCCGATCACACGCATGGGATAGATGACTTGCGCCCTTTGCGAATGGGGCGTGGAGCGCCGATCCCTGGCTATGCTGCCGATGAAACTGTGCGGCGATTGCGTCAACGGTTTGGCTATGTCTTTGCTGGCCAGTTCGGCTATCCCACGATTTGCAATCTTGAGAACCTCGATCGTGTAAGAATGATTTGCGGGATTGGCGTAGCGCACTGCCAGATGCCGCATGGCCCGGCACAGTCAACCGCATTTCGCTTTGACCAAGATGGAAAATCCATCGGTTATGCGACTGATTTTAGCGAGATTACCAGCGATATGGTATCACTATTCGACCGGGTTGATGTTTTGGTTGTAGATGCGTTGCGCCGAAAGCCTCATCCAACTCACGCCCATTTGGCGATGTCGCTGGAATTGGTGGAGGCATGCCGTGCTGGTCGGGGAATTCTCAGCCATCTTGATAAGAGCATGGATTACAGAACTTTGTGCGATGAATTGCCGAGCCATATTCAACCGGGGTATGATGGACTGGAGATCGCACTTTGAGCGGAGACAGACTGGTTGCCATTGTGGGCATTGTTATGTCGCTAATCCTTGTCTTGGCTAATAGCCGGTTTCGGCAGCAAGCCTTGGGCGTGAAAGCATGGATGGCAGGAGTCTGGTTAGTGATTATCATTGCGGCCGCAGTGCTGTTTTCACAGTTCCGTCGCTAATGATTCAATCATTTCACTTTACATAATAATTATTATCACTTTCAAGGGAGCGGATTTTGAGAGAGTCAGCCTTCGTGTCGCCCTCTTCCCCCGGCACTTCGCTCAGCAGTATTGAGCGTCTGCTGAACATCATGGCCCAATTGCGTGATCCGGTTTCGGGCTGCGAATGGGACATCGCTCAAAATTTTACAACAGTTGCGCCTTACACAATCGAAGAAGCCTACGAGGTGGCGGACGCGATTGTACGCGGCGACCTGCCCGCATTGCGCGAGGAATTGGGCGACCTCTTGCTCCAGGTGGTTTTCCATTCCCAAATGGCGCAGGAGATCGGTGCATTCAATTTTGACAGCGTTGCCGGCGCAATTTCCGACAAAATGGAAGCCCGCCATCCGCATATTTTCGGCGGCGAATTGGATGCCGGACAATCCCGAGAGGATCGCTGGGAGAAACGGAAAGCTAATGAGCGCGCTGCGAAAGGCGCTCAGGGTGCACTTGATGGCGTTGCGTTGGCGCTTCCAGCGCTCATGCGCGCTGAGAAACTTCAGAAGCGCGCGGCCCGTGTCGGCTTTGATTGGCCCGATGCCGCTGGGCCGAAGGCCAAAGTGCTTGAGGAAATGGATGAACTCGCCGGTGCAAGCACCGAGACTGACAAGATTGAGGAAGCTGGCGACTTGCTTTTTGCTGCGGTCAACCTTGTACGCAGCTATGGCATTGCCCCTGAAGATGCGCTCCGCAACGCCAATGGAAAGTTTGAAAGGCGGTTTCGTGCAATGGAAACACTGGCTCAGGGCAGGTTTGCTTCGCTCACGCTAGATCAGCAGGAGGAGCTTTGGCTAGCAGTCAAAGTAGACGAATTAAAGGCCTGATGACGGCATTACATTTGGGCGAAACGGCCCAATTCGCGCTGGCTCAATCTAACTTTCAGCCGCTGCGCCGGGGCACCTAATCCATCCTCGATCTGCACTTCAGAGAGAATTTCTCCATGCGCATGGAGCCAGGCTAACCTTTGGCCGTCTGCCATAGGTACGGTAAGTTCAAGCACTTGCGCACCGTCAGTGAGCAGTCGCCCAAGCAGTCCGAGCAGCTCGGCTACGCCCTCTCCAGTCATCGCAGAGACCGGCACTACTGGAAGGTCAGGCACGTCGGCGGCGATCAGATCGCGGCGCATTGCGCGCTCATCGATCGTTAGCAAGTCCCACTTGTTCCATGCCTCGATGATCGGGATAGTACTCCCCTCCTCCCCTATCACGCCAAGATCGGCGAGAATCTGCTCCACTTCGATCTTCTGCTGCACCGTGGCAGGGTTCGAAATGTCTCTCACATGAACAATGACGTCTGCGGCCGTCACCTCTTCGAGCGTAGCACGAAACGCGGCGACCAATTGGGTCGGCAGATCCGATATAAAGCCCACCGTATCTGACAAGATTGCCTTATCGACAGCGGGTAAACGAATAGAGCGCATCGTTGGGTCGAGCGTGGCAAAGAGCAGGTCTTCGGCAACAACCTGCGCGCCTGTGAGATAATTGAAGAGTGTAGACTTGCCCGCGTTGGTATAGCCGACCAACGCGACCACAGGCCATGGCGCGCGTTGGCGGCGCTCGCGGTGAAGCCCGCGTGTGCGGCGCACTTGTTCTAGCTCGCGGCGAATGCGCGACATGCGGCCCCGGATCAGGCGGCGATCTGCTTCAATCTGCGTTTCGCCCGGTCCGCCCAGAAAGCCGAAACCGCCGCGCTGACGTTCAAGGTGAGTCCAGCTGCGCACTAGGCGGCCTGCTTGATAGTCGAGATGAGCCAGCTCAACCTGCAGTCGGCCTTCTGCGGTGGCTGCACGCTCCCCAAATATTTCGAGAATTAGCCCCGTTCGGTCAATCACCTTGCGCGCAAGTTTGTCCTCAAGATTGCGCTGCTGGATCGCGGATAGCGCGCCATCCACGATAACAAGTTCAGCATCGCTCTGATTGATCGCGATGCCGATTTTTTCAACCTGCCCCTCGCCAAACAAAGTGGATGGGCGCACCGCACGTATCGGCAGAATGAAGGCGTCCACCACCTCAATTCCTATCGCGCGAGCAAGACCTTGCGCCTCTTCAAGACGCGCCTCTGCATCGTCACCAAGTCCGCCGCGCTGGCGCACATCGGGGAGAACAACCAGCGCACGGGCACCCCGCGAAACTTCGCCAGTGAGCGCCTCATCGCTGCGGCCAAATTCAAAACCGCTCACAGTAACGGGCTCAGGAAGCTTCGCCCTCCCATTCGCCTGATAAGTCTACATGACCGGCAGGCTGAATGGTTGATACCGCGTGCTTATAGGCCAATTGTACATAGCCCTCCCGCTCAAGTAGCATGCAAAAAAGATCGTAAGCAGCGACTTTGCCCTGAAGCATAACCCCGTTGACGAGGAACATCGTGACCTGAACACCTGCGTCGCGCACGCTCGACAAGAACACGTCTTGAAGAAGTCGCTTTTTGCCAAACTCTGTGTGGCCGCTTTGAAAATGAGCAGCTGAGATTTGTTGGCCTGGCATGATCGTTGAGATAGCGTGCTTGTAGACCAGTTGCGTCTGACCATCTCGCCTCAGCAAGACCGAGAAGTTATCGAACCAAGTCACAATTCCTTGTAGTTTCACCCCTTTGACCAAAAACATGGTCACCGGGGCTTTGCTTTTGCGCACATGATTGAGAAACAAATCCTGAAGATTTTGGGCTTTGGCGGTGCTCGAATGACCAGGAGCAACGCCAGTTTCAGGTAATGGGCTTGCTTCAGCCTTGTTTGGTTCTGCCTTCGAAGTCTCAGCCTTCGCACGAGGACGTGCGGTTAATGTTTTACTGGCCATTTATAAGCCTCCATTTGTATTGGCGCTGGCGCGTTATGCGCCATTGCAATCTGGCTTTCATGCCCATTCCCGAGTTTTATCGGTCGAGTGCACTTCTGCCGGGATCGTCTAAAAAAGTCTGCGGGACAGTCCCCCGGTCCAACGGGCGCTAAACTAACCTCGTGTCAGATTAAATTCAATCGTCTTCCTCATCCCCGCGCCGTTCAGCCATGCCCAGCAGCTTAAGTTTGCGGTGCAAGGCTGAGCGCTCCATTCCGATAAAGCTAGCAGTCTTCGAGATGTTCCCTGAAAATCGACGGATTTGTACTTTCAGGTATTCGCGCTCAAAGCTTTCCCGTGCCTCACGCAGCGGCACCCCCATTAACGCCGAAGTTGCCGTATCTGCTCCAAGACGCGTGCTTACGATTTCAGAAGGCAACAAGTCTGCATCGATTCGGGTGAGACGTTCACGCGGAGCCAAAATGATCGTGCGTTCCACGACATTGCGAAGCTGACGCACATTTCCGGGCCAGTCGTAGCTTTGCATCGCGGCAACTGCCTCTGGGGCAATGGATGGCGGCGCAACCCCCTGTTCATTAGCATAACGCGCGAAGAAATGCTCTGCCAGCGCAGGGATATCATCGCGGCGTTCGGTGAGCGAGGGTACTGCGACTGGCACAACATTGAGCCGATAGAACAAATCCTCACGGAACCTGCGTTCAGCAATCTCGCGCTCCAGCGGACGGGAACTCGATGAGACAACCCGCACGTCAACCCTAATCTGCCGGTGCCCTCCTACTCTGACAAACGACTGTTCAGTGAGAACTCGCAGAATGCGTGCTTGGCTCGATGCTGGCATTTCACCTACTTCATCGAGGAAGAGCGTCCCTCCATCGGCCATTTCCAACAGACCAGCACGCACCAGTTTACCATCGGTTTCTTCACCAAACAGCTCCTGTTCAAACCTTTCTGGGGTTATCCGAGCCGAGTTTACGGTGACGAATGCATGCCCGCTTCGTGGGCTCCAAGAGTGGAGCAATCTTGCCGCTACCTCTTTGCCCGAGCCTGCTGGACCGGTGATCAGCAATCTGCTGCCGGTATTAGCGACACGCTTAAGCGTGGCACGAACCTGATTTATTGCAGCGGAATTTCCAGTGAACTCGTCGGCCATCGCGAAGCCTTGGCGCAGCCGCGCATTTTCGCGCCGCAGGCGCTCGGTTTCTGTCGCGCGCTCGACAAGCAGCAGTAACCTTTCAGCCTCGAACGGTTTTTCAATGAAATCCATCGCGCCGCGGCCAATCGCCGAAACAGCGGTATCGATATTGCCATGCCCTGAGAATATGATCACCGGCAGCTCGGGCTCTCGCTTTTTGATTTCATCCAAGACTTCAAGCCCATCCATTGCGCTGCCGTGGAGCCAGACATCAAGCAACACGAGGCTTGGGCGGCGCTCATCAATTGCGGCCAGTGCGCTTGTGCTGTCAGCGGCCAGCCTGCAGCCATAGCCTTCGTCACTAAGCACGCCAGCAACCAGCTCGCGGATGTCACGTTCATCATCGACGATGAGGATATCGAGAGCCATCGTTTGGGTCCTATTTCTTTCGAGCTAGCGCGCTGCGCGGCCGATAAGTGTTTCAGAGATATCGTTGCCGAGTGCCAGCGGGCGGCGCGCGAACCGCATGGTAACGCAAGTGCCTCCGCTAGTGGCGGCAGCGAAGGCCATCTCGCCGCCATGTTCCTCGACAATTTTGTTGACGATCGCGAGACCCAATCCAGTGCCCTTTTCGCGCGTTGTCATATAAGGTTCGAGGATGCGATCCTTGTCGGCGGGTAGTCCGATCCCATTGTCGGTAACCGAGACGATCACGCTGTTGTGGTCATCCACAAGGGATACCTCGATCCGCCCACGATAGTCCAGATCTTCTGCCAGCGCGCGCTGTTCAACCGCTTCGACCGCATTTTTCAGCACATTGGTCATCGCTTGGCCAAATTGGTGGCGATCAGCCTCAATTGGCATCAGCGGCTCGCCTTCGAAACTAAAATCGATCGCGGAATGGGCGATTTCATGAAGGAACAGCGCCTGACGGACGAGGTCGCTTGCATCCTCGGTGCGGAACACTGGCTTTGGCAGCCGCGCAAACGACGAAAACTCATCGACCATGCGGCGAAGTGCGCCGACCTGCCGAATGATCGTTGCGGTAAGCTCTTCGAATAGCTCGGGGTCTGTTTCAATCTGGCGGCGATAGCGGCGCTTGAGACGTTCGGTAGCAAGCTGAATTGGGGTTAGCGGGTTTTTGATTTCATGCGCGATCCGCCGCGCGACGTCTGACCATGCGGCGCGGCGTTGATCGAGCAATTGCCGCGTGATGTCCTCGAAAGTGATGACGTGGCCATTGCGATCGGCGGTCGCCTTTACAGCCAGGGTTAGCAAATCGCCTGACTTGGCTAGCTGAACAATGCCATTGATCTCGCCGTTGGCTATAAATTGTGCGAGTTGCGGCGCGACATCGGCGAGCAGCGTGCCAACCGGGCTGGGTAAAGAATGATCCAACAGCAGCTTCTGTGCCGAGCTGTTCATCAGTCGGATCTGCCCGTCGCGGTCAATCGAAAGGATTCCAGCAGTGATCGATTCGAGCACTGCTTCGATAAAGGTGCGCCTCACGTCGAGCTGGGCGTTGGCGTTCACCAGAGCCTGTGTCTGCGTTTCTAGCTGCGCCGTCATGCGATTGAACGCGCGCGCGAGCATACCCACCTCATCAGTGCCGCTGCCGACATCCACCCGCATTGCCAAGTTGCCACTGCCGATGTTGCGCGCGGCTGAAACCAGCTGGACAAGCGGTGCAACCTGACGATCGGCAAAACGCAGCGCCACCCAAACAGCGAGCC
>JBBRXQ010000071.1:0-8617 GCA_038238515.1 Sphingomonadales bacterium
GCGCTGAATTTGCGCGTGGCGGCGGCGATTGCGAATTACTTTGGGGCGCATGGGTGAGGGGGGTGTTGACCAAAAACTAGAAATCTGAAGTCATGCTTTCGTGAATTTCGATTTTCAATCCATTGAGTGGTTTTCAATTTCTCCAAAGGATAAGTATGTTTTCCCAATTCGAAACAGGACTCATTTTTTACGGAGATGACAATGCTTGTAAGGCGTTTTTGGCTTCGCAGCCCCAACATTATGTCTACATTCTTCGACGCACCGATGGTCGGCCTTTTTATGTAGGAAAAGGTCTTGGGCCCCGCGTATTCCAACATGAAAATGAAGCGCGACACCCAAATAGTCGCCTATCCAACGCTTATAAATTAAACGTCATTCGCTCAATCTGGCGCTCCGGTTCGAAACTGATTTACGAAATCGATTTGGTTACCTCTTCGCCTGAGGAGGCGTATGCCCGTGAAACTGCCCTGATCGCAGGTATTCGCCGTTTGCATGAAGGGGGGCCTTTAACTAATCTGGCAGCAGGTGGTGGATCGACCGCAGGTCCTGCTCCAATATCGGTTGAACGCCACTCTGCAACGCTAGGCGGGATACCTGATGACAATCCCGAAAGAGCAACTCTGAATGGTTTCGTGCTCGCCATTGCTCGCATGGACTCGGTAGTTGTGAAACCCGTGGGCCAGTTTATTGCTCGTCCAACTGTTCGCTTCCCAAAGGTATCTCGGAAACTCTCACTTCGCCAAGCCGTCGCAATAATTTCTTCGGCTGCGGCAAATGGCATTCCCCTTGATGGCCCTTGCCGTGTCCCCCGAAAACTCACCGTTGATGGTGTAGCGGGCCTCATTGAGAACGGGGTTGCGTGCGATTTACTGACAAGTGGCGCAGTTTCAATTGAAGCCGCCCCGAACGCAAGCGACGAATGCTTCATTTTGAATGCTCAGCAAGCAGCAGCAATCGTCGGTATTGTTGGATTGCGCAAGTGCGTCGATTTAGGGGTTTTGCCGCCGACCCTGAATGGCTCTTAGGGTTTAGGTGCCACATCCGATGACCCCCAATTTCTAGTTCCCAGCATTCGCCGCGCACAACAATTCCAAACACAGCATAGCCATTGCCGCGTGGGCTTGCTTTCCCACCCCTTCAAGTCAACACTTGCAGCCCATGCTTCTCCACAATCGCGAGTAGCTTCAAAGCCATGCCGCTGGGGCGCTTGGCTCCGGTTTCCCATTTTTCCACCGTTGATTCGCTGGTGTTCAGATAGCGCGCAAACACGGGCTGGCTGACATTGTTGGCTTCGCGCAGGCGCTGGATATCCTTGGGCGCGAATGCGGGCGTGGCCGAAAGGCACCGCTCATCGAAATCGCGCATGGTCGCCTTGTCGATGACACCGGTGCGGTGAAGCGCTTCGGCAGACTCGTGGATAGATGCGAACGCATCACTCTTGAATTTCCGCTTGCTCATTGCGCTTGCTCCCATTCCGTCTGGCAAATTTCGATCCAATGTCCGTCTGCAACTTGTGTCTCAGCCTGCGTCTGACTCATCGTCCCATAGTTCTTTGCCAGCAATCGGAACGCCGCCAGTTCGTCGTCATCAATGTTGGCTCGGTCCTGCTTTGCGAACAGATACTGATAGACCCAAAAAGCGCCGCCACGCGCGAGAATGATCGAGCGATACTGGTTGTTTGAGAGGCGCTTCTTGAATACTCCGCCGCCCAGATCATCGGCTTGCCCTGCCATCACTTGCTCAATCGCCTTGCACAACACCGCGTCCGTTATCTTTGCTTTCCTAGCACACTTGGCAAACCAGCCTGTCTTGAATGCACGCGGATGAGAAGCAAAAGACATATAGTAATGTAGCACTGAGTGCTATCATATGCAAGGGTCTAGACATTACCGCACCACAGTCCGCCCATGTTTCACCGGCCTTGCGGGCGCGGCAAAGATTGCGCCTGCGGCGAGGCGGCTGCCCCGCATAACCAGCATGACGGCGTCGCCGGGTTCGATGCCGACATCTTCGCCGGGGTGCTGGATCGATTGGCCATTGGCGCGGTCGATCTGGACGATGAAGAAGGCGCTCTGGCCGCGCCGTTCGGCCTCGCCCACGGTGCCGCCGGTGAGCGCGCCGCCAGCGGCGGCGGTGACCACTTCGACGTCTAGCCCCAGATCGTGCAAGAAACGCCGCGCATCGGAAATGTGCTGGGCATCCCGCATCACGTTGTCTGTCGCGGGAAACAGGATCAGCTCGGTGATCCGCTCTGCGCCGATGTGTGTGGGCATCACGACTTTGTCAGCCCCCGCCTGAAACAATTTGCGCTCGGTGGTGGGCGCTTCGCCGCGTGCGATGATCTGCAGCGCCGGGTTTAGACTGCGCGCCGAGAGCGTGATAAACACATTGGCGGCGTCATCGGGCAGGACCGAGGCAAGCACGCGCGCGCGCTGAATTCCGGCCTGTTGCAGCGTTTCCTCCTGCGTTGCCTCGCCCACCAAAGCAAGATAACCGTGTGCCTGAGCGGCTTCGGCCTTGGCCGGATTGCGCTCAAGAATGAGGAACGGATGGCGCGCCTCGGTGAGCGCCTTGGCCAATTGCATGCCGATCCGGCCATAGCCGCAGATGATCGCATGATCTTTGAGCTTGTCGATATCGCTTTGCATTTTGCCTCTCCCGAGGATCTCGCGGAACTGAAATAGAGTGAATACTTGCACGAGCGCGCCGGTCAGCACGATCATGCCGGTGCAGCCGAGAACGATCGTGGCGGTGGTCAAAAACCTTAGAAAAGTGGTGTCAATTGGGCGGACTTCGCCATAGCCCACCGAGAAGATCGTAAGCAGCACCATGTAGGCGGCATCGCCCGATGGCCAGCCTGCGGCCATATAGCCCAACGTTGATAGGCAAAACAGCAGCGCGACGTAAATGACCGTGCCCGCGACCAGCCGAACTGGCGAACCGAGCACGTCGCTCGCGCCCCTAGAGAAGGCGGAGACTTCGGAGTCTGGTTCCATTATCGCCCCCTTTCGATGCAGTTTTGGCGCAGGCGCGGGGCGCTGTCTAGCGCGGGTCAGAGCGCAGTTTGGTTCAGATAAAGGCGCGCATCAACGCTGCCATGCCCCAGACCACGCCGACGATCAGCAGCGCACCCGCCAGATCGAGCATCAGCCCGGCGCGCAGCACGCGGGGCATGGCGATGTGCCCGGTGCTCCACGCCAGTGCGTTTGGACCGGTGCCTGCAGGCAGCATGAAGCCCCAGCTGGCAGCGAGCGCAGCAGGGAGCGCGAGGAGGATCGGATCGGCTTTCAGCGCGCCGCACAGCGCGGCGACGACTGGCATGATCCCGCTGGCCGCCGCGATGTTGCTGGCAAACTCGGTTACCACAATGACGAACGCGACCAAGACCAGTGCGACGATGGGCAGCGGCACAGAGGCGAGCGGGAGCATCGCGGTGCCCAGCCAATCGCTGAGGCCAGAGGCATCCATGCCCATCGCGAGGCTGAGGCCGCCGCCAAACATCAGCACCACATCCCACGGCGCGCGATTGGCCTCTTTCCATGTGAGCATCGCGCGGCCTGTGCCATCGGGCAGGACAAACAGCACCAGCCCGGCAATCGCGGCGATGGTGCCATCGGTGAGCCCGCCTTTGGGAAATAGCGACTGGGTGAGCGGCAGCGTGACCCAAGCCAAGACCGCCAGCACGAACACGGGGATCAGGCGGCGCTCTGGCGCGGTCCAGCGGGCGGAATGCTCGATCGCGCCGTGCGCGGCGGCGGGATCAAATGCGTCATCGCGCAAAGCGTGGACATGGCCGATGATCCATGCGGCAAGCGGTACGCCGATCAAAACCACAGGCAGGCCAAACAGCGACCATTCGATAAAGCTGATCTTCACGCCCAAAGTGCGATCGAGCAAGGCGACCGCGATGGCATTGGTGGGGGTGCCCACGAGAGTGCCAAAGCCGCCCAGCGTGGCGGCGAAGGCTACGCCCATCGGCAGCGCGCCCGCCATGCCGTTCGTTTCGCCCGGCTTGACCCCGCCCGATGCCAGAATGGCGAGCGCCATTGGCATCATGATCAAGGCGGTAGAGGTGTTTGAAATGAACATCGAGATCGTGGCGGTGGCGGCCATCACCGCAAACAGCAGCCGCGCCGGAGACGAGCCGGCGCGCGCCAGCATGGCCAGCGCAAGGCGGCGATGCAGCCCGGTGCGCTCTATCGCCAACGCGAGGAACGCGCCGCCAGTGAACAGGAACATGATCGGCGAATAATAGGCCGAGGCGGTTTTATTCGCATCGCTGACGCCGGTGAGCGGGAGCACGATGAACGGCAGCATCGCGGTGGCCGAGAGCGGCAGCGCCTCGGTCATCCACCAGATTGCCATCCACCACACCAGCCCCGAGGTTTGCCAAGCGGGCAGCGGCATGCCCGCAGGCGCGGCGAGCACGAGCGTGAGGAGGAAACCCAGCGGGCCGACGATGAGGGCAATTGCGCGCGAATTCATATGATGTGTGTTGCCCCGCGCTGTGTTGCGCATGGCCTAGCAGAGCGGGCGGGGGCGGGGGAAGGGGGCGGCAGCGTAAAGGTGCTTTTGCAGGCGCGCGGCGCTTGGCATATCGCCGTTATGAATATGCCCCTGGGCATCACCAAGTTTGGGAACTTTGCTGGGATCGTTTTGCCCGACGAGCTACTTACGCAGCTCTGCGCAGGGCCAGGCGATGTGCTTTATGTTACCGAGATGCGTGACGGATTTCAGATCTCGACCGTGAACCCCGAGTTTTCGGCGCGAATGGAGCTGGCCGAGACGATCATGGCAGAAGATCAGGATATCTTGCGCGCGCTCGCCAAATAGCGCGGTGGCAGAAGTTCCAGGAGAACCGTTCTAGATCGATGAAGCTGTGGCAATTGCCGTACACGATCGGCAGACTGCCGAGCATGGAGGTCTGCCCGGTCTGCGAGATCAAGTGGGCCTTGGATCGGCAATGGCACGTTCACGCAATCGTTGGGAGTATGGAGAGCAGAGTCTATGCGCACTGGCTGCCGCCTATGCATTTGGTATAGTCCGCAACCATCCTTTTGCGGACGGCAACAAACGCACTGCGTGGGTTATGGCGCGCTTGTTTTTGGCGCTGAATGGTGGCCCCGGCTTGCGCCGGGGCCACCAATAGTTGAGCTAGATTAGAACGCAGCTGTAAGTGACACGAGCACCTTCGAACCCGCGATCGATGAGCCATCTTTGCTAGAGCTGAAATTCGGCAACAAATAAGCCGAACGCGCTGCTGAGATATCGGTGTCTACGTAAGCAATTCCCGCTGTCAGCGGGCCATAGAAAGCGAAATCGGCGCCGATCAACCAATCCCAATACTTGCCCGTTGGCGTGACGCTGGTGCCATTTGGCCCAAGCCCGGCGTTGCCCTTTGAATAGCCGATGTGGGCCTTTAGCGTGACGGGAAGATTTGGAACCCCACCCGAGAAATCGCCCCAGAGATAAAGGTTGTCAGACTTGGCATTGGGCCGGTCTGGAATGCCGGTGCCGTTTGATGCGCCGGTGTTGTACCACTGGCCAAGCGCTTGCTGCTTTGGCGCATAAGCTACGCCAGCAAGCATTTTGACCGGACCAACCGTGCCGCTTACTTTCACATAAGGCTCGCCGAAGTCGGTGATGTCAGAGCCGCCCGGATACATGTACCAAGTGAGACCGACATCGACCGTGGCGCTGCCGATGGTCTTGGTATAGCCCGCAATCAGATCGAGTTCCATATTTGCGCCGCCGAACTGCCCCCAACCTGCAAGGTTCGAAGCCCACATGCCCACGTAAGCGCCGCTTTTGTGCGAGATGGTGATACCGCCTTGGATCGCGGCTTCTTTGTCAGATTGGGAAACACCGCGGAAACGGTAATCCGAGATGAGCGTGGCGCTCCCGGTTACGGTTACATCCTTAGGGGGGGCCGCTTCATCTGCGAAGGCAGGGGTGGCGAGCGCCATGGCCAAAGCGAGGCCGAGAACAGTATTACGCATGGATATCCTCCGTCAAAAAAGAGCGATATTCCATCCTGCTTCCGGGCCGCCTGCCTATCCTGCGCAGGTGCCAATATCAGCACACCGCGCGGAGACTGATCACCCCGAGACCTCAATTCAATTGCGCAGACTTACCTTGAGGTCAAGCATTTGCGGCGGCGCATTTCGAATTTTGTTCGCAGGTGCACAATTACCACAGCTTGACGGCGGGGTGGCATTATCATGCAAAAGGGCGCGCCATTGAGACGCGCCCATGCTGATTTTTTGGACTGAATTTGGGTCCTATTTCGGAGCGAGGACCATCAGCATTTGGCGGCCTTCCATGCGCGGGAAAGCCTCGATCTTGGCGATTTCAGCGACGTCTTCCTGCACTTTGCGCAAGAGATTCATGCCAAGTTGCTGGTGCGCGAGTTCGCGGCCGCGAAAACGGAGCGTAAGCTTAACCTTGTCGCCTTCTTCGAGGAACTTGGTCACGCTGCGCATCTTGGTATCATAATCATGATCATCGATGTTAGGACGCATCTTGATCTCTTTGATCTCTTGCGTTTTTTGGCTCTTGCGGGCGAGGTTCGCTTTCTTTTGCGCCTCATACCGGAATTTGCCGACATCGAGAAATTTGCAGACCGGCGGATCGGCATTGGGAGACACTTCGACAAGGTCAAGGCCAACTTCGGCCGCCTGTTCGATGGCTTCGCGCGTATACATCACGCCGATATTCTCACCATTCTCATCGATCACGCGCACTTTGGGCGATACAATGAGCAGGTTGTAGCGGGGTCCGCTCTTGATGGGGGGCGCCATACTGCGCCGCGGTGGGGTAGCTATTGTGCTTTCTCCTAGAATTATTGATATTTTGAGCGACATGGATCTGCGATCAGACGCAGACTCGAGCGCTCTTACCACAAAGAGCGTTTAGTTAAAGTGCGAACGTTAATAGATTCGGTTGGGCCTAGCGAAGTTCAAGCGCGCGCGAGCTTTGCCGGGCACTCTTGCGGCGCGCGCCAAAGCGCAAAGCGCGCCAGACGCCCGGCGGCGGGGACCAGCGCATCGATCGCCAACGCGGGTTGCATCGCGCGCGTGATCGCGGGATCGGCCGCGTCCATCCCTCCGGTTAGTGCGCCGAACGCGGGCAAAATAAGCTTGCTCTCGCTCGCCACTGCGCAAGGCCGCGCGACATTGCGCCCGCGCGCACTGATCCGCAGGCGCGGGTGGAAATGGCCCGAAAGCTCTGGCCGCGCCTCACCCGCGCGCGCTTCGTGGCGCAAGATGATCCCGGCAACTTCGAGTTCGGATTGATAATCGCCCGGCGTTTTTCCGCCTTTGCAATCGTGGTTTCCGGTAATCCACACCCAGTCTGTCAACCGGGTGAGCGCGCCCAGCATGCCCGCCGCATAGGGCTCAAGCCGATCAGGCCCGGCGCTATCGTGAAAGTTATCGCCCAAGCAAAACACGCGGCGTGCGCCCGATGCGCGGATCGCCAGCGCGAGCCGCTCCAGCGTTTCGCGGCTGTCATAGGGGGGCAGCATCTGGCCGTAGCTGGCATAATAGCTCGCCTTTTCAAGATGGAGATCGGCCACCAGCAGCGCGCGCTCTTCCGCCCAATACAGTGCGCGCGCGGGGCCGAGTGCAAACTCTTGACCAGCGAAGGCAAATGGGGCGAACGAAACGGGAACCATTTCTTGCTCTTGCCGGATCGGCTTTCGCTTGGCAAGAGCATGCGCATGACTGATATCACCGAACGCACCACGCGCGCCCGCGCCTGGTTTGAAAGCCTGCGCGACCGCATTTGCGCCGAATTCGAAGCCATCGAGCGCGAGGCCGGGAGCGATGCCGGGTTTGCCTTTACCCACTGGAACCGCACGCCAGACGGGGATGCGGGAGGCGAAGGTGGTGGCGGCGTACAGGGCCTAATGAAGGGCAAAGTGTTTGAAAAAGTTGGGGTTAATGTCTCAACCGTGCACGGCAGCTTTGATCCCACCTTTGCTGCATCGATCAACGGCGCTGATGCTGAGAACCCCGGATTCGCCGCGACTGGCATCAGCCTAGTGGCGCATATGGCGAATCCGCATGTGCCCGCTGTGCATATGAACACGCGGTTTCTGGTGACGAGCAAGGCGTGGTTTGGCGGCGGCGGCGATCTGAATCCGCCGCTCCCGTATGATGAGGATACCGCCGATTTTCATGGCGCGTTTCGCGCTGCGTGCGACCGTCACGGGGCGGACTATTACGAGCGCTTCAAGGCATGGGCAGACGAGTATTTTTATATTCCGCATCGCAAAATCCACCGGGGCACGGGCGGGATTTTCTACGATCACTTAGAATGCCCCGATAGCGCCGCGTTTGAGGCCAACTTTGCCTTTACCCGTGATGTCGGCGAGGCGCTGCTCGACGTGTTCCCCCGGCTTGTGCGGCGGCGGATGGGCATGGCTTGGACTGACGCGGACAAATTGCAGCAGCTTGAATGGCGCGGCCGCTATGCCGAATTTAATTTGGTGTATGACCGGGGCACGCTGTTTGGCCTGAAAACTGGCGGCAATATCGACGCCATTCTGATGAGCCTGCCGCCTGAGGCAGTTTGGACCTGAGCGAGGGACAAGGCGGTTGACCCCCGACCATCC
>JBBRXQ010000072.1:0-8564 GCA_038238515.1 Sphingomonadales bacterium
ACCTCGCCCTTGCCATTGCGGTTGGCATAATCGCGCTGGCGCTGGGTGAATTCGGGGCTGGCAAAGCGGTCTTTCCAGCCGAGATAGTCCCAATACGTAACCTCGAACGACAGCGCGACTAGCCCCTTACGATCGGCCACTTTGTTTAGCCAGGCTTCTGCGGGCGGGCAGCTTGAGCAGCCTTCGCTTTGATAAAGCTCGACCAGCACGGGCGCGGCGGGCGAAGCGTTTGGCGCAGCCGGGGCTGCGGCGGCGCGCATCGGGCTTGCTGTGGCAGAGAGCGAATATCCGGCCAGCGCCAGTCCGCCCGCTGCTGCGATAGGCAGCGCCAAATTTAGGAATGTGCGGGTTTTGGATCGGGGAGAGTTCATCGGGAGTTCCGTTCTTGTTAAACGCTGGTGGTAAGGTCGGTGAGCCACGCCGGGGAATTTTCGACAGCCCAGCCTTCAACGATGCGATCTGTGCCGCTCAGCACGAAAATGCCCGTCACCGCGAGCGCCAGGCCCATGATCTGCTTTGATCTGCGCCCGGTGCGGATCACCGCTCCGGCGATGCGATTAACGAATGAGCGCGAGACGAGGCTGATCAACACCAACACCGTGGCAATGCCAATGCCAAACGAGAGCATCACCAGCCCGGCTTCCGCCAAGTTCTGTCCTTGCGCCGCCAGCAAAGTCGCCGCGCCCAGCGTGGGGCCAACACACGGGCTCCACACCAGCCCCAGCAGCGCGCCCAGCATGAATTGCGCGGGCAGGCCGTCTGCTGACTTGGTGCTTTGCTGATCCTGCCCAAACGCTGCGAGCGGCTGAAACACCTTGGAAAAACGCGCTTCGAGCAGCGGCACCAGCAGAATGATGCCAAGCGCCACCATCAGGCCAGCGGTAATCACCCGCACAATATCGGGATCAAGCCCTAGCGCCGGGCCCGCAATCGCCAGAATAAACGCGGCCGTGGTAAATGTGAAAACAAGGCCAAGGCCCAGCATCAGCGGTGCCAGCGGATGCCGCTTGCGCGCGCCAATCAGCACAATCGGCACCAGCGGAAGCACGCAGGGCGATGCGATCGTGAGCGCGCCGGCAAGGAAAGCAAGGCTGGATTGAATGGCTATCGACATGCTGTGTTCTCTCAATGGGGATCGCTGCTTATTCGCTTCGGGCCGCGCCAAAGTTACACCGCGCAGGCGCGGTTACCTGAGGGCGGGATTGACACACGCGGCCGTGCATGCGCATCCGCACGCTCGAATTTTGTGTTTGGGGTAAGCTTCATAATGTCGACAAATCCAGCAACGCTGCGCGCCTCCATTGCCGTGCTGGCCATGCTAAGCTGCGCCCCCGCCGCGTTTGGGCAAGAGGCCGCACCTGCGCCCATCATCGTCACCGGCCGTGGCCTCGATGCCAGCCCCGCCGCCCCCGCCTATTCGGTCCAAACGATAGACCGCGACCAATTGCTCATCACCGCCTCGGGCAGGCTCGAAGATGCGCTAGCCTCAGTGGCAGGATTTCAGCAATTCCGCCGGTCTGACAGCCGCTCGTCCAATCCCTCGGCGCAAGGGATCACGCTGCGCGCGCTCGGCGGCAATGCTACCAGCCGCACGCTTGTGCTGCTCGACGGCGTGCCTCAGGCCGATCCCTTCTTTGGCTACATCCCGTTCAGCGCCCTCGCGCCAGAGCGTCTCGCCAGCGCGCGGGTTCAGCGCGGCGGCGGCTCGGGCGCGTTTGGCGCGGGCGCAGTGGCGGGCACCATCGACCTTACCAGCGCCAGCGCGGATCAACTGGGCCTCTTCAACGGCACAGCGCTTGTCGATGATCGCGGCGAGACCGAGCTTTCGGGCACCCTCGCGCCAAAGCTGGGTGCAGGCTTTGCAGTGATCTCGGGCCGCTGGGATCGCGGACGCGGCTTTTTCACCACGCCCGTCGATCAGCGCGTTCCCGCCACCGTCCGCGCGCGCTATGATAGCTGGTCGGTGGGTGCGCGCGCCGTCGCCTCGATCACCCCCGATATCGAGCTGCAAGCCCGCGTCGCGGCCTTCCGCGACGAGCGCCTCTTGCGCTTTGCCGGAGCAGAAACCGGCGCGCGCGGCGAGGACGCCAGCTTGCGGCTGGTCGGGCGCGGCCCATGGCAGTTCGATGTGCTCGGGTATGTTCAGTCGCGTGATTTTCACAACGTGGTGATCAGCACGCGCACATTCCTGCCCACGCTCGATCAACGCGCCACCCCCGCCACTGGCTTGGGCGGCAAGATCGAGCTGCGCCCGCCGGTTGGCAGCGCGCATGTGCTGCGCATCGGCGCAGACTGGCGCAGCGCCAAGGGCCGCACCGATGAAAGCCCCTACATCCAAGGCCGGATTTCGGGATACCGCAGCGCGGGCGGCACCAACGGCGATCTGGGCCTATTTGCCGAAGACGATTGGAGCATCGGCGCGCTAGTGCTCACCGCCGGGGCGCGCGCCGACCGCTGGACCGTGCGCAATGGTTCGTTTCAAGAGCTGAGCACCACCGGCGTGATCAGATCCGATCTCACTTATCCAAACCGCGCCGGTTGGAATGGCAGCTTTCGCGGCGGCGCGGTGGTGAAGGTGAACGGCGCGCTCGCCCTGCGCGCTTCGGCCTACACCGGCCTGCGCCAGCCAACGTTGAACGAACTCTATCGCAGCTTCACCGTGTTCCCGATCACCACCCGCGCCAATGCCGCTCTCGAAAATGAGCGGCTGCGCGGGTTTGAGGCTGGGCTTGATTGGCACCCAATCCCCGCGATCACGCTGTCGGGCACCGCGTTTGACAACAAAGTGCGCGATGCCATCGCCAACGTCACAATCAATGCCACCACCCGTGAACGCCGCAATGTCGCCGCAGTCGCGGCGCGCGGGCTTGAGTTCACCGGCGAGGCCAAGTTCGGCGCATTCACGTTCAATGCCTCGGCCAGCTACACCGAAGCCAAAGTCGAAGCACCGCTCACCGCGCTGGATGGCAAGCGCCCGGCGCAAACCCCGCGCTGGGCGGCCACCGCCACTGCCGCTTGGCGTCCTCGCCCCGATCTGACGCTGGCGTTCACCGTGCGCCACACTGGCGCACAATTTGAGGATGATCTGCAAACGACCGTGCTGCCGCGCGTCACGATCTTAAATGCCTTCGCGCAAGTGCCGCTGGCCGGGCCGTTTAGCCTCATCCTGCGCGGCGAGAATCTAGCCGATGCTGCCGTCATCACCCGCGATTCAGGCGGCTCAATCGATCTCGGCACCCCGCGCACCCTCTGGGCCGGCGTGCGCGTCGCGCTGCGTTAGGCCTGTATTTCGGGCACGTCAGGATAAGTCCGCGCCACATCGCCCAGCGCGGCCTCCAGCGGCCCCAGCCAAGCCGCATAGTTTTTCCAATGCTCCACCGCGTCGCTGAAAATCGGCTGACGCACTTGTTCCGAACTTGCCGTGCGCACCGCGCGTTTGGTCTCCCAAAACGCCAGACACGCTTCCTCAAACGGCAAGCCGAGATGCGCGAGCAAACGTCCGACCTCGCCCGGCGTATCGGCCACCATTTGCTCGTAAATCACCCGGTGCACCGCGCCCGGCGCAGCGCGGTCAAATGCCGCCATCAGCCGGGTATAATCGGCATAATATCGGCCCACGTCGGTCTGATCATAAGTAAACAGCTGCCCGCGCGCGAAATGCTGCTTCCATGCTGAAAAACAGCAGCCTAGCGGGTGGCGGCGCGCATCGATGATCGCGGCATTCGGCAGGATTAATTTGATCAGGCCGACATGCTGCCAATTGTTGGGCATTTTGTCGATAAAGCGCGGCTTGTCCGATTGCCGGTGAACGCGGGTTCGCTCGATATATTCCTCGCCCAGCGCGCGGCGGTGCGCCGGAGTCAGCGAGGCGATCATCGCCGCAAAGTCCGCAAATTCGCCATCATCAACCCGCGATTGCAGGCGGCTGGCGATCACCATCATCTCGGCCAGTTCCATCGTCCCTTCCACTTGGCTGTGGCTGGAAAGAATCTGCTCAATCAGCGTCGAACCCGATCGCGGCAGGCCAACGATGAAAATCGGATCTGCCGAAGGACAGCCTCCTTCGCCCATTCGCGCCAGCAAGGCCGGCGTGAAAGTGGCCGCTGTGCCCGCTACTTCTGCGGCAAATTCGTTTGCATCATAGAATACCGCGCTGCGCCGCAGCCGATTGCCCTGATCATAATGATCAAACGATGCCGCATAGTTCTTCGCATCCTCGTGCGCTTTGCCAAGCGAGAAGTGCAGGTGAAACACATCTTCGCGCCGCGCCTCATCGCCCTGATCGAGCAAGGCCAGAGCGGCGGTCATGCGCGCGATATCCTCAGGGCTCAGCTTCACAGTTTTCAGGTTGGCCAAGCTCCACCATGCCTCGCCCATCGTCGGATTGCGCGTTGCCGCCTCGCGATAGGCGGCGATTGCCTCTTCCTGCGCGCCCAAAGTCTTGAGCACATGCCCCAGATTCTGCCAAACTTGCGGCTGATCCGGGTTGCCTGCCAGAAGCTTCTGGTAGATCACGCGGGCGGGCTCTTGGTCGCCAAGGCGCACCAGCACCGAAGCTTTCAACAGTTCATGGCCCGCGTTCTTCGCCGGGCTCGCGGCCAAGATTTCGGCATGGACCAGTGCTCTCGAAAGCTGGCTCATTTGCAGCAATAGCCGCACCATAAACTCACGCGCCGTATCAAAACCGGGCGCCAGTTCCAGCGCCCGCTCAACCAGCGCCTGCGCCTCGGCCATATCGCCGCGCCGCCAATGAACTTCGCCCAGCAGCCGCGTGCCCACCGGGTCATGCGGCATCCGCGCCAGCCGCGCGTTCAAGATTGCCGCGCTTTCATCCAGCGCACCCGCATTCATATCCGTGGCAGCTTGCAACAATTCGGGATCGCGCGAAGTCGCATGCACCCCGGAAATGTCCGCGCGCCAAGCCTCATTGCTGCGGCCGGCCGCCCGCAATTCCTTAGCCAGCATGAACCAGCCGGTTGCCACTCCGGGTTGTTGGCGGGTTAAATTTTCAAGCGCTGCAATCGCCTGAACCCCGTCGCCCGCCTCGCTCGCCGCCTGCGCCAATTCCCAAATGACCGTGGGCACGTGCGGTTGGCTGCGGGCCAAAGCGGCGAGGCGCGCAAGCGCCGCCGCCGGATTGCCAAGCTTGCGCAGCGCCTGACAAGCCAAAAATTCGGCGGGAGCGAGCCCCGGCATCTGCGTCAGGATCGCCTCGGCCTGCGCCAGCGCCTGATCTGGCTGCGCGTCCAAAAGGCGTTCGGCCTGCCCCACCGCCTGCCTAATCTGTTGAACGGCTGGCGCTGTGCCGGCCCCCGCGCCAGCCCCTGCGTCAGCGCTCGTCGCGCCGGCTTCCATCAAAAACCCCAATGCAATGTCATGGTCACTATCCTGAAACCAATCACGCTGCGGCGCAACCGCCTATCCGTTTGCGCGAAGGCTGCGCAAAAAAAGCGTATTGACTCCTTGGTGCAAGGGGTCATTTTGAATGTAGGAGTTCTGTCATTAAATGCTGGAATTCGAGTTACTTTACGAGTTCGAAGTGGATTTTCAGCTCTGAGCCTATTTGGGCGATGCGGCGCGCGAAAATATACAGACGGCTCGGCGCGGCAAACCGCATAGCGGAGGCTGCCTAGTAAATGCGCAGGGGAAAACGGGAATTTTCCTTTTAACAGTGGGGGCTTAGATTCATGAGTAAGCAATACGGACGTCGTTCGAAATTTTTGGCAGCGCTTGGCATAACCACAGCGCTCGTCGGCGTTGGCGCGCCATCCGCCTCCTTCGCGCAAGATGCCGCCGCGTCACCTCCGCAGGCTGACGCTGCTCCAAGCGCCTTTGAAGAAATCATCGTAACCGCCCAGCGCAAGGCTGAGAACGTTCAGAAAGTGCCGATTTCGATCCAGGCGCTGAGTGCCAATTTCCTCGCCGATCGTCAGGTTAAAGGTCTGGCTGATTTCGCTGCCCTGCTCCCTTCGGTCTCGTTCGCGGGCATCGGGCCGGGCCGGAACGAAATTTACTTTCGCGGCATTGTTCCTGCTGGCGGTGGTTATGCCTCGTCGGGTTACTATCTCGATGAAATCCCCATAACCGGCACCGAAGTTCCCGATATTCAAGTCTATGACATGGAGCGCATCGAAGCGCTCTCGGGGCCACAGGGCACCTTGTTTGGTGCAGGTTCGCTCGCAGGCGTTGTTCGCTTCATCACCGCCAAGCCCAAGATCGGGAAATTTGAGTTCGGCATCGACACCGAGGTTAACAAGTTTGGCAAGGGTGCTTTTGGCGGCCAGATCAAGTCATTCGTTAACATTCCGGTGAGCGATACCATCGCCGTTCGCGCGATGGGATACTACCGCAAAGAAGGCGGCTATATCGATAACGTGCCCAACAATGGTCGGTTTAACAACGGCCAGCCTGCGGTTCTCAATTTGGGTGACGACAATCCCGCCACGTCTTTCACGCTTAACAATGCAGCAATTGCGAAGAAGGATTACAACCCGATTTACGAATATGGCGGACGCCTTTCGCTATTGTGGGATATTGCCGATGGATGGGACATCACGCCATCGATCACCGCGCAGCGCCAGATATCCTATGGCTATTTCGGGTTTGATCCGCGCGTTGGCGATCTTCAAGTCCACGATTTTGATGTAACCCGCAATGATGATAAGTGGTATCAAGCGGCGCTCACGGTTCATGGCCACATCGGTGATTTCGATCTGGTGTCGGCGACGGGCTATTTCAATCGCAATCGCAAGATTAACAATGATTATTCTTATTACACAGTCGCGTATGATGGCTTTGGTCCTGGATATGAAAATTATTTGCAGTTCTTCGGAAAGGATGGTTGCACAGGATCTGGAGTAACGCTCAGGTGCAATACTCTTATCAATCCTACACAATATTTCCGTGCAAACAACTCGAACAGGAAATTTACGCAAGAACTTCGTGTATCAACGCCAAAGACTTGGCCATTTGACGTAACTGCTGGCGCATTTTATCAGCGCCAATCAAACAGCACTAACAATTTTTACGCAGTTCGCGGTCTTGACCAAGTCGCTGGTTACACTGAATCGGGGGGGGATGCCACCAACCGCGCAGGCTTTGGTATTCCGCAGGCGCAGGGCGGCACATTGATCCTTGGCACGCCCGCAGCTCGTGAGGACGGCTACTACATCGAAGAGAACGACACGCTCTTACACGACACCGCGATCTTCGCCGAAGGTCACTACAATATCACCCCCACTGTGAAGATCACCGGCGGCATTCGGTACTTCTGGACTGATTTTGCGGTCAAAGGCTTCCTTGGTGTTGGCGCCTCAGCGCTTGTTGCCCCATCCATTTTTATTCCAACTGGCGCGGTTGGGTGCCCGCTGCCACTAACGGGCGCACGGCTTGAATGCCGCAATACAAACGCGCTCGATCCGGAAAGTATCGGTCGCTACAGCGAGCAGGGTCAAACGCATAAGGTGGTGCTGGATTGGCAGTTTGCCTCTGACAAGCTGGCCTATTTCAATTATTCAACCGGGTTCCGCCCTGGCGGTTACAGCCGTCCTTTGCGCATCCGCCAGACCACCACTTTACCATCAGTGTTGGTGGCCGCGCCTCCGTTTGAATCGGAAACGCTCACCAACTTTGAACTCGGTTTCAAAACCACTTGGAAAAACATTTTCCGTCTTAATGCGGCGGTCTACCTCGAGAAATGGAACAATATCCAATACGGCGTGGTCGTCGCGGGTGCGCAGGGGGCTGGTTACACCGGCAATGCTGGCGTGGCCGAAGTCAAAGGCTTTGAATATGACGCTGATCTGAAGCTGGGCAAATTTACGATTACCAGCGCCGGCTCCTACAACGATGGCAAGCTAAAGGGTGACTTCTGCAACTTCGTCGCCAACCGCGCGGCTGCAACGATCTCCCAGCTTTCTACCTGCTCTCTAGATACCTTCATCGATGCCAATGGTGCTATCATTACCGACGCTAGCGGAGGGACGAATCTCGGCACTCCAACAGTCGCTGCTGCGAATGGAACCCGGTTGCCTCGCCAGCCCAAATTCAAGGGCACCACAAGCATTCGTTATGACACAGAAATTGGTTCCACTCGGGCCTACGTTCAAGGCTCGGCTCTCTATCAAACCGGGGCAACCCAAGATCTTAACGTCGCCCTCAACAACCTGCTGGGCAATACGCCAGGTTTTCTGAGCTTCGACTTCGCTGCTGGGGTCAGGAAAGATCACTGGTCGCTGGATATGTTCATACAGAACGTGACCGACAAGCGCGGCCGCCTAACGACGAACACCTTTTGCTCAATCGCGGTTTGCTCAGGCTCATCGCGCACCTTCCCGATCAGGCCCCAATTCTTTGGCTTGAAGATGGGTTACCGGTACTAATAAGAAGAGCTAAAACAACAAAAGGGCCCTCCGCAGTGCAGACTGCGGAGGGCCTTTTTGTTGAGCGAATGCGTTGGTTCAGGTCAATTGCAGCGGCAAACTGCGCAGCCGCTTGCCGGTCGCATCATGGATGGCATTGGCAATCGCGGGGATCACCGGCGGCAAGGCTGGCTCACCCAGGCC
>JBBRXQ010000073.1:0-8518 GCA_038238515.1 Sphingomonadales bacterium
TTCAGGATTAACGCAGCAGCGACAGCACGTTCTGCTGGCTCTGGTTGGCCTGAGCGATCATCGCGGTCGAAGCCTGGCTGAGGATTTGCGCCTTGGCCATCGCGGTGGTCTCCGAAGAGTAGTCGGTGTCTTGAATCCGCGAGCGGGCGTCAGACAAGTTGGTGATGTTGTCGTTCAGGTTGTTGACTGCCGATTCAAGGCGGTTTTGACCTGCACCGAGCGTTGCACGGGTCGAGTTGACGTTGGCAAGCGCCGCATCGACGTTGTCGATCGTGGTCGAAGCCTTCGTCGTATCGGTGACATCAAGCGCTTGTGCGGTTGAGGCAGCATCATACGCAGTGAGCGTACCGCCAAACATCTTCGTGCCGTCGAAAGCCTTGCTGACGATGTCGACTGTATCGGCAGTATTGGCGCCGGTCTGGATCGAAAACTTCGCATCGTCTGTACCTGCAGCTGCTGGAGGCGCACCAACCACAGCAAACACTGCGTTGCCGTTAAACTTGGTGTTGTTGAGCACGTCAGAGATCTGGGCGTTCAGGTTGCCAACTTCCGACTGCATCGCATCGCGGTCGGTCTGCTGATATGTTGCCGACTTCGACTGAACGGCCAGTTCACGAACGCGCTGCAGCATGTTGGTGACTTCGCCAAGCGCGCCTTCTGCGGTCTGGGCAAGACTGATGCCATCGTTGGCGTTACGCACGCCCTGGCTCATTCCCTTGATCTGCGCGGTCATTGTCGTTGCGATGGCGAGGCCAGCGGCGTCGTCCTTCGCACCGTTGATGCGCTTGCCGGTGGAAAGGCGCTCCATCGCCATACCGGCCATTTTTGAGGCCGAGTTCGATGAATTTGTCGCCTTGATTGCACTGATGTTGGTATTGATAACAGCCATGATGTGTCTCCGTTGAAATATTATTCCCGTTGGATGCCGGTCATGAAGCGACGCGGCTACCGAGGCAAAGAGCGGCAGAACTTTGCCGGGCTTAAGGGGGAGACGGCACAAAGCTGCCGCACATCCGCATTTTCCCTTAGTGTTTACGCGGGGGTTAAAGTTTCGGACGGCTTGACGTTTTCGCGCGAAAAAGAGCGGGACAGAATGGTTAAACCGGGACTCACATATATGAATGGCGATAGAAACGGATTAACGGTTACAGGCGCGGCAGCGACCAGTCATGCTGCGTTGGTGGTGCGGGCGAGCGCTGTGATCGGGCATACCAGCCCCGGCGGGAAGATCGAATTGCGCGGCATTGATGATCCGGCGAGCCCTGGTGTCTTTGCCCGAACGGTTATTCTTGAACGCGGCGCGCCATGCGGGATTGAGCGTGGCCCAGGTGGCCGGCACACGTTGCGTTATGCCGATGGCGCGGGCGATGCCGCGCTGGCAGCGATGCTGGCTTGCGCCGCCCCAGCAGGCAACCCGATTGCGGCCGATCCCGAAAGCCTCTCAGTCTTTGCATTGGCTCAGCGGCTGGCGGCCAGCGACATTCCGGTGCTGATCAATGGTCCCACTGGAACCGGCAAGGAAGTGTTGAGCCGGTTCATTCATGAGCGCTCACCGCGCGCCGCCAAGCCATTTATCGCAATTAATTGCGCCGCCATGCCAGAGACGATGCTGGAGGCCATGCTGTTTGGCCATCAGAAGGGCGCTTTTACCGGGGCCAATTCTGCGGCGGAGGGATTTTTTCGCGCCGCGCACGGCGGCACATTGTTGCTTGATGAGATCGCCGAAATGCCGATCAGCCTGCAAGCCAAGCTGCTGCGCGCGTTGCAGGAAGGCGAAGTAGTGCCCATTGGCGCGACGCAACCAATCAAAGTGGACGTGCGGGTGATCGCCTGCGCCAACCGCGATTTGCCGATTGAAGTGGAAGAAGGCCGTTTTCGAGCCGACCTTTATTACCGGCTTAATGTTTTCCCGCTTTCGCTCAGCGCATTGTGCGAGCGCACCGGCGACATTGCGCCGCTCGCCTTTGCGATGATGCTGCGCCACGTGCCGCAGGGCGGCCATGTGCCGTGGATCAACGAGGCCACACTTGCGATGCTAGAAACGCATCCTTGGCCGGGCAATGTGCGCGAGCTTGAAAACGTAATCCGCCGGGCATTGTTACTAGCTGGCAATGCTGCGGAAATCGGGGTGCAGCATATCGTGTTCGATCAACCGGTGAGGGCGGCTGGCGAGCGCACTGCGCCGCAAACCATGCCTGCGCAGAACGCATCGCTTTCAAACATTGTCCAGCTTTCTGAAGCCCGGGCGATCATGGCAACGCTCGACGCCTGCGGCGGAAACCGCGTGGCGGCGGCGCGCAAGCTGGGAATTTCCGAGCGCACTCTACGCTACCGGCTGGCGGGCTTTCGCGACGCCGGGATCGCTGTAGCTGGAGGCCGGCGATGAGTAGCATCGGGGGAATTGGAGGCGGCGGGGGCCTTCAGCAGATCCTCGCGCTGCGCCAGCAGATTATCGACAGGTCGCAGCTGCTCCAGCAAGTGCGAACGCCCGATCAAACAGCAGCTGTTCCGACCGAAGGCGCTGGTGGCGGTTTCAACGGCGCGCTCAAAGCAGCGCTGGAAAGCGTGAACGAAACGCAGAACCGGGCCTCGGCGCTGAGCGAAGGCTATGACAAAGGCGAGGTAACCGACATCGCCAAGGTTATGTTGGCGCGGCAGGAATCGGGGGTCGCGTTTGAGGCGACGCTGCAAGTGCGCAACAAGCTGCTCTCTGCCTATCAAGATATTATGCGGATGGGGGTCTGATAGATGGCCGAACTCATCCCGGTGGAACCGGCATCGCGCTCGGTGCTGGCCCCGCTGACTGATCCGGGCGGAGGCGCTTTGCCCGCGCGCCTGGCGAGCTTTATGAACCAAAGCGCGATCCGCCGCACATTGCCGTGGTTTGCGGGAATGACAGCGGCTGGGCTGACCGGCTTGCTGTGGATGACCATGGCCCCAGCCCCGCAGCGTGTGCTCTATACCGAGCTTTCAGACAGTGAGCGGGCGCAAGTGGCCGCAGCGCTGGATAAATCTTCGATCGCATACACCATCGACAACAGCACCGGCGCGGTGACCGTGGGCGAGAACGATCTTTATAAAGCGCGCATGGTTGCGGCCACCAACGGCGCTTTAGCAACCCCCGAAACCGGCGAACAGATGATCGACAAGCTGCCAATGGGGGCCAGCCGCACCATAGAGGGCGAGCGGTTGCAATCGGCGCGTGAGCGCGAGCTTGAGCTGACGATCAAGGAAATCGACGGCGTGGAAGCCGTGCGGGTCCACCTTGCCGAGCCAGAAAAATCGGTGTTCGTGCGCGAGAACGTGCCGCCGACCGCCTCGGTCATGGTCAAACTGGCGCGCGGACGCCAACTGGCCGACAGCCAGGTTAATGCGATTGTGAATCTTGTCGCAGGGTCGGTGACGGGTCTCTCGGTCGATGCGGTCAAAGTGATTGACCAGCATGGCCGCCTCTTGGCGATGTCAAAAACCGGCGATGTTGACCGGTTTGATCTGCAGGGCCGCATGGAAGAAAAGCTGCGCAACCAGGTTTCCGCGCTGCTTGTGCCGATGCTGGGCGAGGGCAAGTTTTCTAGCGAGATCCAAGTCGAGCTCGATATGGACCAGTTGACCTCTGCGCGCGAAAGTTATGACAAGCAAGGCGCGGTGCGTTCTGAGACACAATCTGCCAGCCAAGTTCCAGGCGCGGCAGCCGTCGGCGGAGTTCCCGGTGTGCTTTCTAATACCCCGCCGCCGCAAACCACCGCACAACCCGGCGCGCCCGGCGCTGCGCCCGCCCCGGCTGCTACTCCCGCCGCCAACGGCTCAGAATCAACCTCCTCGCGCAGCTATGAGTTGGGCCGCGAGGTGGCCGTTACCAATGCTGCGCCGGGCAAAATTAAGCGGCTGTCAGTCGCCGTCGCGCTCAGCGCCGAAAGCGTCGCTAAGGCCAAACCCGCTGAGATCGATCAGATCAAACAACTAATCTCCGCCGCAGTGGGCGCCAATCCCGCCCGCGGCGATCAGGTCGCAGTGGTGGTACGCAAATTCCAGCCCGATATGATGGTCCTGCCCGAATTCTGGGAAACGCCATGGTTTGCGACGATTGTGCGCAATGTGGTTGCGCTCATAGCGGTGCTGCTCACGCTGCTGCTGGGCGTTCGCCCATTAATAAAGGCGCTGAAGCGCGAGCCGGACGCTGCTGCCAAAAAACAGAGTAAGCGCGGAAAAAAGAACAAAGGCGGCGACGATAGCGACGATGAGGACGCTGAAGAATCCGAAAGTGGATCGTCAAGCGGTGCTGGCGGCGCCGGGGCAGATCAAGATTCGGCCGGAAATTCGAACCGAGGCCGGCGATTGGCGCTCGCGCTGACCGACCCCACCACGGGGCGGATCGATCCCGACTTGCTGAGCAAGCATGTCGAACTGGCCCAACAAATGGTGGTTGAACAGCCCGAGGCTGCGGTCGCTGCGCTGCGCCAAATGCTCAATGAAAGCGAAGCGGAACCCGCATGATGACCGAAACCACAAACGAACATCCCACAATCAGTGATCCCGAGCGCGCCGCCGTGATGGTGATGCTGCTCGATCAGGAACAGGCGGCTGGCGTGCTTGCGCAGTTTGACCCGGGCGAACTGCGGCGACTGGGAGAGAAAATGTGCGCATTGGGCGAGATCAGCCCCGAAGTGATTGCGCAGGCAATCACCGGCTTTGTCGAGCGCACCGAGCAACTTGGCCTTTCTGCGCACGACCGGGTGGGTCAAGTGCGGCATTTGATGACCCGGGCCGTGGGCGAAATGAAGGCCGAAAGCCTGATGCAGCGCATTGCGCCCGAATCCTCGGGCAAACCGTCGGCGCTTGATCTGGCGCGCTGGCTGACGCCGCAAGTTCTGGTGCCGATGGTGCAAGGCGAACATCCACAAACGTTGGCTGTGCTGCTGGTCATGCTCGATCCGGAGGTGGCCGCCGCCATTTTGCATGCGCTGCCCGACTCAAGCCAAAGCCAAGTGGTGCAACGGATTGCCACGCTGGGGCCAGTCGCGCCCGAGGCGCTGGTGATGCTCGAAGACCTAATCGCGCGCCGGATTGGCGAATGCCATGGCAACGCCGCGCTGACGATGGGCGGCCCGCGTGAAGCCGCCGATATTATCAACGCCTCAGTCCGCGCGGTGGAAAAACGCGTGATGCCCGAAATTGCGAAGGCCGACAAAGCGCTGGCCAAGGCGATCGAGAATGAGATGTTCAAGTTCGAACACGTGTTTGCGCTCGACGACAAATCGATGGGCGCACTGCTGCGCGAGGTGGACAGCGACACGCTGATCGCCGCGCTCAAGGGCATTGGCGCGGACGACCGCGAATGCTTCTTGCGCTCGATGTCGAGCAGGGCTGCCGAGGGCGTGCGCGACGAAATTGACGCGCGCGGGCGGATGAAAATGGCCGAAGTTGTCGAAGCGCAGAAAGCCGTGATTGCGGCCGCACACCGGCTTGCCGCCGAGGGCGTGATTGTGTTCGGCGCTGGCGATGACGATTATGTCTGATCGCGTAGCCGCGATTTCTCTCGATGCACCTGCGCTAAGACTGACTGCTTTGGGCGGCGGCAGCGGCCAGTTTGCGCGCGATTCTAGGTTTGGCGCCGGGAGCGCTACGCCCGCGCCGCTGTCCGAACCCGGCGATATTGATCCGCTTGAGCAGGCGTTTGCGCTGGGTTACACGCAAGGCGCGCAAGATACCGAGCGGGCGGCAAGCGCAGCCAAAGCGGACGAAGACGCCGCACGCAGCCGCATCGAAATGGCGCTTGGCCACCTGGATGCAGAACACCTCCACGAATTTGAGCTGCGCCTGCGCCAGACGGTACTGACGCTGTGCGAGGCGGTGATTGGATCAATCGCGGTTGATCCAGCCGCATTGACAGCCCGCATCGGGATTGCAGCGGCGATGCTATCGCGGGCAGCCGATGAGCGCATTATTCGGCTTCACCCCGAAGATCTTGCGTTGGTGAGCGCGTGCCTTCCCGATGATTGGCACTTTGAACCCGATCCGGCGCTTGAGCGCGGCGCTTTGCGCGTCGAAGGCGCAGCAGGCGGGGTTGAGGATGGTCCTGCGCTTTGGCGCGCCGCGCTGGAAGAAGCGCTAGCGCAATGTTGAGCGCAGCTTGCTCGCTTTTAGGCCAGCTTGCCGAGGCGCGGCCCGACCTTGGCCCGCGCCGCTATGGTCTGGTCAGTGCCTGCGATGGCGGGCTGCTCGAAGTGACAGGTCTTTCGCTGCCGATTGGGGCGCAATGCCAAATCGCACACGGCGCAGGCACCCTTGCCGCCGAGGCGATCGGATTTCGCAATGGGCGCACGCTGATGATGCTGCTTGGCGATCCGGTTTTGCTCCGCCCCGGCGCGCGGGTGCGCGGCCATGGCCGCCCCGGATTGCTGCCCGTAGGCGAAGCTTTTTTGGGCCGCGCAGTGGACGGCGAGGGCAAGCCGATTGATGGCGGCGGCCCCATAACATCGCGCCATGAATGGCCCGCAGGCGGCGTGCGAACAGGGGCGCTCGATCGCTCGCCTGTACGCCGCAGTTTTGATGTGGGCGTGCGCGCGCTCAATGCTCTAACCACATTTGGCGTAGGCCAGCGCATCGGTGTGATCGCCGGTTCGGGGGTTGGCAAATCGGTGTTGCTCGACATGATCGCACACGGCGCGAAGGCCGAGATCGTGATTGTTGGCCTGATCGGCGAGCGCGCGCGGGAGGTTTCCGATTTTGTCGAGCGGCACATGCGCGGGCCCAAGCGCGCGCGCAGCGTGGTGGTTGCTGTTCCCGCCGATCACGCGCCAAATCTGCGCATTCGGGGGGCCATGCTGGCCACCAGCATGGCCGAGTATTTCCGCGCACAGGGACACCAAGTGTTGCTGATCATGGACAGCCTGACCCGCGTGGCGCATGCGGGCCGCGAGATCGCGCTGCTGCTCGGCGAGCCCGGCGCGGCGCGCGGCTATCCGCCATCATCGCTGGCCACGATCACCAAGCTGGTCGAGCGCGCGGGCAATTCGGCGCAAAGCGGAGGTTCGATAACCGGGCTTTATACCGTGCTCGCCGATGGCGATAATGCCGATGATCCGGTGGTTGATACCGCGCGCGCGATCCTTGATGGCCATATCGTGCTCTCACGCGATCTAGCGCAGCGCGGCCAATATCCCGCGATCGATATCGCCGCCTCGCTTAGCCGGGTGATGAACGATATTGTTAAGCCAGAGCACCAGCTGCTGGCCCGCGAATTTCGAGCGATGATCGCCAGCTATGAAGCGAACCGCGATCTGGTGCTGATGGGGGCCTATCGCGCCGGGGCCGATCCGGCCCTTGACCGCGCCATTGCGATGCAGGCTGAGCTCACCGCATTCCTTTGCCAACCGCAGCACAAGATCGTGGCACTCGACGAGAGCATCGCCGCGCTTGAAGCGCTGCTGGGCGGATGAAGGCTGAGCGCGCCAGGCTCGCGCGGCTTAAACGGCTGGAGCGCATTCGCGAGATCACTCGCCAAGCCGCACTGGCCGAGGCGGGCCGCGCCGAAGGCAGGTTGGCACAGCTTAAAGCGCTGGGTGTACGCACGTCAGAACTGGCGGCGGAATATACCGTGCGCCGCGATGCAGATGATGCCTTAGGCCTGCAGCAATTACACCGGTTTGTAAGCGGGCTTGGCCGAATTGTGATCAGCACGTCGCAAGACACGGCGCGCGCGCGCCAGATCGCCGACGACCGCGCCGCCGAAGCCGCGCTGGCCGAGCAGCGGCGCGCAGCAGTGGAAGACAGGATCAGCGCGCAGATCCAAAGAATTGCGCGCAAGGAGCTGGGCGGAAATGATCCGGCTGCGCGCAGGCCCGCAAAACTTGGCACGGGTCTTGAATAGTATTCCTTGCACTCTGCACCAAGGATCCTGCCGGCTCATGATCGAATTTACCGCACAACCCGCGCGTCCCTCAGCAGCCGCGCTGGGGCGAAGCCAAACGGCAGCGGCCATGGCGGAAAAGCACCGCTTTGCGGCTGTCCTGGCAGACACTGCAGAACCTGAGCCCGAGGTTGACACCCCAGCCGAACCAAGACCTGCAAGGCCATCGAAAGTGAGTTTACCGCCAAGCACGCGCGCCAAATTGCCGGTAACCGGCAAGATCTTGCCAGACGCGCCTCTCGCTTCTGACGAAGCAGTGACCTTAGATACCACCTTCGCGCCGCGCCCAAATAATTTCGCGCGGATTTCGCTGCTTACTCGCACTTTGACGCAGGATGATGGCGCTGCTCAGGAGCCTACCTCGCAGAGTGATGCGGCCGAACAAGAGCACAACATCGATGCGCCAGACGAAACACCGCCAATGGCAGTGGTTTTGCAGCTTCTCAATGGTTTGGTAGCTCAACCAGCCAGCGTTTTACCCTCACTCAGCGGAGCGGCGGCATCACACGCAACGCAGGCGCCGACCCCTTCTTTAGCCGCCCCGTCCACAACGATTGTGGCAGAGGGCGGCGCGAAACCAACAGACGCTTCGGCTGCCAACACAACAAA
>JBBRXQ010000074.1:0-8296 GCA_038238515.1 Sphingomonadales bacterium
AGCGATCGCCTATCGCTATTTTATCTTTCACAAAATGGGGTAAATTCGCAGAATCGCGTTCGACTGCTTTTGCCCAAATTTCCGCTAAGTCTGCTTCCGCTGACGAACCCTTCGCGATGTAATTCAGCGCGAGCTCAAGAGCTGATTTAAGGCATTGGATTACGTGGCGCTGATTGGCTGTGATGCGCTCAAGCGATATGACCTTTGCATCAAGTTTGCTCATTTTTCCGAATGTGAAAATTGCACCGATCAAAAGGCCGCAAGTTGCAAATAGCATCGCGCAAGCTGCAAAAAGAATGAGCATGACCGCAGATGACACGACAATACTCACAAGGTTTTGCATGAAACAACCTCAAAATTAAACTAATGTGTAATTAGGATGGCCTCACTTTCATGACTAAATATTAAAGCGAACTACGTAGATCACCTTATATAAAATCAATCGCCCTCACCCGGCTCAGGCGAAAAATACTTCTCAAACTTGTCCGCTTCGCCTTTGAATTCGTCTGCATCGGCAGGTGCATCGCGCTTAGTAGCGATATTTGGCCATTCTGCGGAGAACTTGGTGTTCAGTTCAAGCCACTGCTCAAGGCCGCTTTCCGTATCGGGCAAAATCGCTTCTGCGGGGCATTCGGGTTCGCACACGCCGCAATCGATGCATTCACTGGGATTGATTACCAGCATGTTCTCGCCCTCGTAAAAGCAATCGACAGGGCAAACCTCGACACAATCCATAAACTTGCAACGAATGCAGGCTTCGGTGACGACATAAGTCATGGTAGTAGCAACCCTTCAGAAACAATTCGCACGTCTGCTAGAGGCGAGATGGCAGCCGCGTCAAGCACGCGATAGCATTCTCGAGCCTCAGGCACTGGGCCGCGACGGATCGGGAAGGCAACAAGCTTGATCACGCGGACCCCGCCCTGCATCGGCAGAACCAAAAGATCTCCGGCGTGTACTATCGAACTGGGGCGCTCAATCCGGCGCCCGTTTAGCCGGATGTGGCCCTGTGTAACCCATGTTTGTGCCGAAGTGCGGCTGGCTGCAAAGCGCAAGTACCATAGGAGCTTGTCGATCCTCATTAGGTGTCGATCCTCACAAGGCTTGACTCATTGTAAAATCAGGTCGGCCAGGGCTGCAAAGGCGCTGCCCGGACGCGGAGAGGCGCGTCCGATCGTATGTGGTGCAGCTGGGCGCGGCGCACGCCAATCCCACATTGGCGGCGCATGCGGGCCACTTGCCCCTTCGGGCAAGCTTGGGGACAGATGGGCGCGAAATCCTGCAGCTCGCAGCAAAGCAGCAAAGGATGGAGTTGAAAGCCCCATGGAGCGGGCCACCCCCGGATCAAGCGTAAATCGCCGGCCCGGTGCCGCGACTCGGGCGCGATGCGCCGCTTGCACAAGCTTTTCGGCGAGATCGACGCGAATCATTTGTACCCCAGCGCGTCGGTATCCGGTCGGCATAGCTTGATCGGCAAGCACCGCTGGCATTCGCGCAGGAGGAGTAAGGCGCTTCTTGTCGCCCAATGCCGCGAACTGGCCCCACAGCTGCATCGCAGCTGGGCGCAAAGCTGCGGGCACAAAAAGGTCAAGTCCGCCGACCTGCACCCCTAGCTGACGCAGCGTTGCTCGTTGGCGCAGATCGAGCTGATCAATACCGGAATGTTCGCGCGGTAGCGCCCCTCCCTCTTCGACCAAGCGCAGGATCAACGCTCGCAATTCTGGCCCCGAATCGGGCAAAGAAATCGCTTCGGCCACGCGCCTGAGTGGCCGAAGCGCTTGCGCGCTGTATTGCCCTAGCCAAGTCTCGATTGCCTCAATCAAGCTAGCGCGCTCGCCCGTCGGCAGCCTCGCTAATCCCGTAACGAGCTTGATCCGCGGTTCGAGCAGCGCCCTGCCCGCTTCCAGCCGGGCTAGCGCAATGCCATTCCAAACAATGCCAGTCTCGCAAAGTTTTAAACCATCTGCCGCGCGCGCGGCTTCACAAACCTCGGCGATTCGCTTGGCCATGAGCGCTGGTAAATGCTTTTCAGCAGCCGCGAGCAGCAGCTTGCGGTCTTCGGCGCGGGCCAGCGGATCAACGACGAAACGAAAGCCTTCCAGATGGCCGATTGGCTCATCGTCGACCAGCACCGCGCCTGCCTCGCTCACGCGTACCGGCAATAGGCCGGCATCAGTCCCCGCTTTGCGCATCAGCACGGTGGTGCGGCGATTGACAAAACGCTCGGTTAATCGCGCATGGAGTGCATCCGACAATCGTGCCTCAACCGCGCGCGCGCGCGCCGCCATTTCGTCGCGCGCCAGCACCCAATCGGGACGCTGCGTGATGTAAGCCCAACTGCGCACCGAGGCGATGCGGCCCTGCAAAGCGTCGATATCGCCCGCCGGATTGTCAAGCTGGGCGATGGCCTGTGCAACGTAGTCCGCGCCCAGATAACCATGGCGCAGATCCTGCCACAAGCGGCCGACGAAGCGGGCATGGGTATCGGCGCCTTGCTGCCGAAAATCTGGCAGCGAGCACGCTTGCCAAAAACGCTGCACCGAACCCCGCCCCCGCACACTTGCGGCGATTTCGGCGTCTTCGGCCAGCCGACTGAGCACCGCCAAGTCGATCGCCTGTGGCGGTTTGGCAAGCTCGGGGCTTGGCGGGGGCGCTTCAAGATCATCGATCAGCAGCGCCAGACTATCGAAGCGGGGTTCTGCGTCACGCCAGTAGAGCCGAGTCAGCGGCGCGAACCGATGTTCCTCGATGGCATAGATCTCTTCGTCGGTGAATTCCGGGCCATGCGCGCCCATCCCGGCCAATGTGCCAAACGTGCCATCCTTGTGATGACGTCCGGCGCGGCCCGCGATCTGCGCCATTTCCGCCGTCGTCAATCGTCGCTGGTGCAGGCCATCGTATTTCGACAAGCCGGCAAAGGCGACATGCGTAACGTCAAGATTAAGTCCCATGCCGATCGCATCGGTTGCGACAAGGTAATCAACCTCGCCTGATTGGTACATGGCCACTTGGGCATTGCGCGTCTGCGGGCTCAATGCGCCCATCACCACGGCTGCTCCGCCGCGAAAGCGCTTTAGCATCTCCGCCATTGCATAAACCTGCTCGGCTGAGAATGCGACAATCGCACTACGCGGTGGGATGCGGCTTAGCTTTCGCGCGCCGGCATAGCTGAGCGTAGAGAAGCGGGGACGGGTAACAATCTCTGCGGTAGGGAGAAGTTTCCGCACCATCGGCTCAAGCGTAGCCGAGCCGAGCAACATCGTCTCCTCGCGGCCGCGCGTGTTGAGCAGGCGGTCTGTAAAAACGTGGCCGCGTTCAGGGTTAGCCGAAAGCTGCGCCTCATCAAGCGCGACGAATGCCACATCGGGCCGCGCAGGCATGGCCTCAACCGTGCACAGCAGCCAGCGTGCGCCTTTGGGCTCGATCCGCTCTTCCCCGGTAATCAGCGCGACGTTGGCGGCACCCTTTATCGCGCAGACCCGGTCATAAACCTCGCGCGCAAGCAGACGCAGTGGAAAGCCGATCGCGCCAGAAGAGTGCGCGCACAAGCGTTCGATCGCAAGGTGCGTCTTGCCGGTATTGGTCGGCCCTAAAACAGCTTTGATGACATCGCCGTCCGACCGATCGCGTCGGTCGCCGTTTGCTCGTTTGGGCAGGTGGCTGGCCATACTCACTAGTGTGGCGACGCAGCGCGCGCCAATCAAGAAGCCTTGGGAATTTTATCCCCGAGGCCTTTTGGCAGAACGGAATTTCCAATCAGATTAACCGTCGTAATCGGCACCCAGCGAAGTGTTGCGCACGGGCGCAGCTGCCGTAATCCGCAGCGCTTCGGCAGATTGCGAGAGCGAGCCGATGTCGTCAACCTGATCGTCATCGTCAGGCAAAACGCGCTGGAGAGACTGGATCAGATTTTCTTTAAGCATCGCTGGACGAACAGTTGCATCGGCGATTTCGCGCAAGGCCACGACGGGGTTCTTGTCACGGTCACGGTCAATCGTCAGTTCTGAGCCACCAGCGATCGCACGTGCGCGCTCTGCAGCAAGCAACACGAGGTCAAAACGGTTAGGGATCTTGTCGACGCAATCTTCGACGGTAACGCGCGCCATAAGAGCACTCCGCAAATCAAAATGGAATTGGACGAAGGTTGGCTAGGGCCGTGTCGCCAAAAAGTCAAGGACTTCGCTGCGTGTTAGGTCGCATCGCAGCCTAGTCATCGTCATAGCCATTGCTGCCCATTTGATCTGGCGCGAGGTCGCTGAACTTGGTAATTTTGGCTTCAAAGCGCATCCGAACCTTGCCGGTTGAGCCGTGGCGCTGCTTAGCAACGATCAGTTCGGCAAGGCCAAACACGCGCTCCATATCGGCCTGCCATGCCGCGTGGGCGTCCTGGGTTTTGGCATCATCGCTGCCTTGCGGCACTTTGGGTTCCCGCGATGCGATATAGTAATCCTCACGGAACACGAACCAGACCATGTCCGCATCTTGCTCGATTGAGCCCGATTCGCGCAAATCCGAGAGCATTGGGCGCTTGTCCTCGCGCTGCTCGACCGCGCGGCTGAGTTGTGAAAGCGCAATCACCGGGACCGAAAGCTCTTTAGCCAGCGTCTTAAGCCCGCGGCTGATTTCAGAGATTTCGTTAACGCGGTTGTCCGAGCGACCTGTTCCCTGCAGCAATTGCAGGTAATCGACCACGATCAACCCCACGTCATTGCGGCGCTTAAGCCGACGCGCGCGGGTGCGTAGTGCGCCGATCGTCAATGCCGGCGTATCGTCGATGTAAAGTGGCAGTTCTGCCAAGCGCTGGCTTGCGAATGACAATTGCTGAAAATCTTCACGGCTGATTTTGCCCATGCGGAGCGCTTCAGAACTGATCCCTGATTGTTCGGCAAGGATACGAGTCGCAAGCTGGTCGGCGCTCATCTCAAGGCTGAAAAAGGCCACCGCGGCGCCCACCGAATCTTTGGCAGAAATACCATCGGCCAAGTCGCGGCGAAGCCGGTCGGCGGCGTTGAATGCAATATTGGTGGCCAGAGCGGTCTTGCCCATGCCCGGGCGCCCGGCAAGGATGATGAGATCCGAATCGTGTAACCCGCCAATCTTCTCGTTAAGCGAGGTAAGTCCGGTGGTCTTGCCCGAGATATGGCCGCCCGATAGTAAAGCCTTTTCGATCATCTCAAGCGACGCACGGGTAGCGACCGCAAAGCTCTGCGCTTCGCTGCCGGTCTGTGCACCCTCAGCCACCGCATAAAGCGCCGCTTCGGCGTGTTCAACGCGGGAAAGTGGTGAAACCGCTTCGCTCGTGTCCATTGCGCCGCTGATCAGGTCTCGTCCAACCGTGATGAGTTCTCGCAGCAGCGCCAGATCATAAACCTGTTGGGCCAATTCGCGGGGTGCTAGCAAGCCCTGACCATCGGCGGTGAGCCGCGCCAGATAAGCAGTACCACCAAGTTCTTTAAGCCCCTCATCGGCTTCAAAATAAGGCTTGAGCGTAACTGGGGTGACCACCGCTTTGCGCTCGGTGAGCGCAAGCACGCGTTCAAACACCCGGCCATGGACGCTTGCAAAAAAGTGTTCTGGCCGCAAGCTACAGGGCAATTCCTCCAAGATCCGGTTGTCGATCAGCACCGCGCCCAAAAACGCGGCCTCGGCGTCGACGTTAGAAGGGAGCGCTCGGATCGGTTCGGAATCGCGAGGAACGAGATTGGGCATAGCTGACATTAAAGCTCTGTGGAGCAGCGCCCGGATGGCCGCAAGCGCACGCGCCTGTGGATAGCGGGGACCGATTGCGCTTCGGGATGCGCGAATGCCTCAGGTTATGGCTTGCCGGGCTGTTGTGCGTCTGCGAGACATCCTGTCCCATGGTGGACCCGCGCATCTCGCATATTGAACTCGATGAGGCGACGATTGTCTGGCGCAATGCCGATATCGAGCAGGAGCGCCGAATCGCGATCTTCGATTTGATCGAGGAAAACACGTTTCGGCCGGTGCGCGCGGCGGAGGCCGGGCATGCAGGTCCCTACCGCTTGCGTCTTTCGGTTGAAGACGGGCGGCTTGTTCTGGCGATCTCGGATGATGGCGGCAGCCCGCTTGAGATGATCATTCTTGGTCTGGGCCGGTTTCGCCGCCCGATCCGCGATTACTTCGCGATTTGCGATTCGTACTATCAGGCGATCCGGAGGGCCACCGCGCAAGAGATCGAAACGATCGATATGGCTAGGCGCGGCGTACACAACGATGCGGCCGAGATGCTGCTGGAACGACTGGAGGGCAAGATTGAGACTGATTTTGCCACCTCGCGGCGGCTTTTCACGCTGATTTGTGTGCTCCACATCAGAGGTTGAGGCAGGTTCATGGGCCGAGACGGGCTCAAAGTTTGAATCTCTGAAAAAGTCGCAAGACTAACAGGATAGCGAGTTTGATGAAAAAGCTGGGAAAAACCGCGCGTCAGCGCTTGGCGGCTGGCGCGCTGCTGGTTGTGCTGATGTGCGCCGGAGTGCTTTGTTGGACAGCGCGCACCTGGATGCCTGATCGTTCGCACTTTCCCGTGCAAGGCATTTGGTTGGATGCCAATGACGCGCCGGTTGATTGGCATCTGGTGGGCGCGCGCGGAGCTGATTTTGCTTATCTGACCGCGAGCATGGGCGCTGATCAGCGCGACTCGGCTTTTGCAGGCGCGCTGGAGGCGACGCGCAAACAAGGGATGCAGGCTGGCGCCGTCCATGTTTACGATCTGTGCGCCGCTGCAGATGCGCAAGCGGCCAATTTTGTTACCACCGTGCCGCGCGATTCTTCGTTGTTGCCCCCGGCGATCGCGCTCGAGCTTGACGCGCCAACGTGCCCGCAGCCGCCTGGCGACGCCGCGATGCAGAGCGAGTTGACCACGTTCCTCAATCAGATCGAGAAACATGTCGGCAAGGCGGCAATCTTGATGCCCTCTCGCGCGATCGAGAATCGCTACCATCTCGCCGCGATGATCGACCGCAATCTATGGGTTGCGCAAGATTTCATCGAACCGGGCTATGTTGGGCGTCCGTGGGTGATGTGGACGGCCAGCCACCGGCTGCGCCTTGATGGAGTGCCGATGCCTGTGCGCTGGGTCGCGGTGCAACCATGACTGGTATGACAAACCAGCAGCGCTCCGCGCTAATCTTCGCCGCGCAGGTTGCGATGAGCCAAGCCTATGCACCATATTCTAACTTCCATGTTGGCGCGGCACTGTTGTTTGCCGATGGTGCGATCTTCACTGGCAGCAACGTTGAGAACGCGAGCTTTGGCCTCTCGATTTGTGCAGAAACCGTGGCGTGCGCGGCCGCCATGAACGCGGGGCGGCGCGGTGGACTGATCGCAGTGGCTGTTGCTGGTGGCAAAGGCGCCTTGCCCGGCCCCGTGGTGACGCCGTGCGGGCGTTGCCGTCAGGTATTGAGCGAGCTCGCGCAATTGGGCAAAACCGATCCCATTCTAATTTGCACCGGTGCTGAGGAAATCGTGGAAATGACGCTTGGAGCCCTTTTGCCGCGCGCCTTCGGCCCCGCCACTCTTGACTGAGCACCGCTCTTGCCTGACGACGAGCTGGTCTGAGGCCGATCCGGCCTGAACAATCGTAAAGGGGCTTTCTTGGCCATTCAATCTGATAAGTGGATCCGCGAAAAAGCCCTCAACGAGGCGATGATCGAGCCGTTCGTCGAGAGCCAGCGGCGCGATGGCTGCATCAGTTATGGACTTTCATCTTATGGCTATGATGCGCGCGTGGCCGATGAGTTCAAGATTTTCACCAATGTCGATTCGGCAGTGGTTGATCCGAAGAACTTCGCCGCCAATTCGTTCGTTGATCGCAAGACCGATGTTTGTGTGATCCCGCCCAATTCTTTCGTGCTGGCGCGGACGATCGAATATTTCCGGGTGCCTAGTGACGTGCTAGTGATCTGCCTCGGCAAATCCACATATGCGCGCTGCGGCATCATTGTGAATGTAACTCCGCTTGAGCCGGGTTGGGAGGGGCATGTCACGCTGGAATTTTCTAATACAACGCCTCTTCCCGCTAAAGTCTATGCCAACGAAGGCGCTTGCCAATTTTTGTTCTTGCAGGGCAATGAGCCATGTGAGGTCACGTATGCCGACCGCGCGGGCAAATATATGGGGCAGCGCGGCGTCACACTGCCCAAGCTCTGATTGCTCAGCGCGTGGCGAGCGTATCGCCGCCGATCTTTGCCAATCCGGCATTCGCGACGAGGTGCGACGACACCGAATTCCCGGTCGGCATTTCCATCGCCACCGGCGCGCTCGACAGCACCGAACG
>JBBRXQ010000075.1:0-8255 GCA_038238515.1 Sphingomonadales bacterium
CACTTCGCGCGGCGATAAGATTACGTTGCCAAAATGAAATGCTGCAAGTCCGGCAATCGAAAGAAGAATCGCTTTATTCGCGCCCCCTTCATATCCATTTGAAATGTAATAACTGTAGTAATAATGCCCCCCGATACCGAGTATCTCTTTCTGATAAGGCCAGAAAAACAAAATATAATAAAATATAATAAAAGCATTTTCAAGCGATAAGCGAATTTTAATACCGCGCACAACTTCCGTCGAGGACAAAAAATAGACTGCGATATAGCCATAAACGGCGATGAGGGTGGGTATGACAATCCACAAATCAAATCCGGGTTGCACAAAATTAAACATTGTCAAAGAGGTTGTGATAACCGCTAAATCTGCGATCAGAGGCAGCCCTCGTTTCCTTGATACAATGCCAGTCATCGAGTGAACCTTTGCCGGAGCCGATCCCGAACTTGGGAAACGATGTGGCGGCGAGTGCCCGCCGTCACCACGAACAGTAACGACGCCGATCCCCCCAGCGCAAGAGCCGCGAACGCCGCTTCGGCAAAGCCGACCCAGCCTGAGACAATCCACACCTGTGACAGAGCAAAAGCCGCTGCAATTGTTATCAGCATCGCGATTGTACCCCTCTGCTGTCGGCTGTGCCCTGGAATAATTCTGGACACCATTCGCGGAAAGACAAAGATTAGGGGAAGCCTGCCCAAAATGATACCGACGAATAGCATCGGGAGCGACCCTGTGGTCCAATAAAGTGTTGCGCCAAGCAGGATTGCCAGCACTGATGTCACTGCTGACCAAATCACCTTGGGACCGATGCGCAAGCCGATGTCCTGCAATTGAAAATCAAATCTGATGAGCACAAGCTGCACCATCACCGCCACCACGCCAAAGTTGACCATATCACCTAGATAAAACGCGGGGCCAGCCCAGCTCTCGACAAACGGCCTGTTGCATAGCACCAGCCCCACCGCTCCAACGGTCGTCACCACCAGCAAAGCCTCGCGCGCGCGGTCCTGCAAAGCAGCGGCGCTCTCGCTATCGCCGCGACCGATCATCGCCCCCAGCTTTGGAGTCACGGCGGTGCCCGTCATGAGGCAGATCGAGAGTACAAAGGTCGAGATATAGGACGAAAAAACGTAGTGACTGACGGCCTCGGGACCGACGACAAAACCGATCACGAGCACTTCGGTCGACAGCATCAGCGATTGGATCATTGCCCCGACCATCGTCAAGTTGCTGAACGAAAGAACCCGCGTGATATCGCTGCGCCGGGGCAAGGCGATGCCCCACCAACTCACGAACCGCCGCGCTACCAGCCAGGTAGCGATACCGTTGAAGAAGGTGCCCATCACGGTCGCCGCGCCAATGCCGACCAGCCCATAACCCTCCCTCGCAGCCAGCAGCATGGCGATATTCGACACGACGAGGAAGGTCGTTGAAAGCGAGTATGAGCGATAGCCTTGATTGGTGCCGACAAGAGTTGCATCGGATATGCCGAGCAAGCCGCTGAGCACGATATTGAAGCCTAGCAGTCCGGCCAGAAGCCGCGAGTTCGGCAGGTTTCCGACAGAAATGTCCGAGACAAGCTGCGGTAGATAAGCGATCATCGCGGCGACGGCGAGTATTAGAATTGGCATCCAAAGCAGCCAGATCAGCAATGCAGCACCGGTGTCGCGTTGTTTATCGAGATCCCCTTCCTGATCGCGATGGGCAACGATCCACTTCAGCGCCTGAGACGCGCGTCCGTCGGCGGCGGCGGCCAGATCGAGCAAGCGCAGACAGGCTTTCCAGATACCGAACTGCTCCACGCCAAGCGCGCGAACCATCAGCGGGTTGATCAAGAGGCCGAGCAGACCTAACACAATAAAATTCGCATAAAGCGCAAGCGCATTTAGTTTCGTATTGCTCATGAGCGCGCAGCGGCCGAACTGGCGTCGCAGTCAGTCTCAAACGCTGCCGCAAACAAGGATTCTGCCATCTTGCGCGCAGAGCTATGCCGCGCGGCATAGCGCGCCCCCACCTTGGCCCGGTCAGACCGCACTACTCCGCCATTTGCCCGCAACCAATCAAGGCTCTCGGCAACAAAGTCGCTTCCTTGCGACATGACCAGCCCATCCTGCTGCACTTGTTCCAAAATGCACCCGCGATCGAAACTGATAATTTTGCACCCTGCCGCCTGCGCTTCAAACAAGACGGTCGGCTGTGCCTCATGGATATATTGCGTAGGAAACACGAAAACGTCGATGTCCCGATAGAATGCGTCCTTCTCCCCGCCATAAAGCGGTCCGCGATACTCAAGGCAGCCATCGAGGTCCTTCCGGGCACATTCGATCAATTCGCGGTCCGCTGGCTTCGCCGCCGGACCTGCCAAAATTCCGCGCACCGGCACGCCCTTTGCCACTGCCGCGCGCAGCAGATCGAGGAAGATATGTAAGCCCTTTTCCTTCGTGAGATTACTAATGTGCCCGAGCACAAGCGGGCCATCGGCCATGGTTTCGTCAATAGCGCAAGGCGGAACGAATGCGGCGTTGCTAAGCACGATCCCCTCGATCCTGCGCGCCGCATAAGTCTCTCTAAACCCGCGCTCCATGTCCTTACCCAGAAACACATGGACCAAACTCTTGCCCCCGGCTGCAAGGATGGCGTTGATTAAGGCACTGGGCCGGGTGATATAAGCAAAGCTATGATGATGCAGCAGGATGCGATACCCATACATCCGTGCACTCGACACAACCATTAGAATGTACACAAGCCCTAATCCACCTTCGCACGCGGCATAGCAAAGGCGATCGCGGCAAAGGCGATCACGCAGTTTTGCCTGACGCGCCAAGCTTAAGCAGGCTATCGCGGTCGCCCGGATACGCGAAAGATGTTTGCGCAAACCCGCTGCACCGTTGTGCGCTGTGATGTTGTTGACCACAATCTCTGTAACGCCGCCGCGCGCCGCCTCGATCGTCTCTTGGGTAATGTAAGAAAGTCCAATGACCGGGGGCGGCAATTGACCAATGGCGACGACACGGAGCACTCGATCATGCTGAGACAAACTCTAAATTCCCCGCCGATGACCAAATAAAGCCTCTGTTCGTCTGCTCATTTTTTGCGAATAAAGATGAATAGCGTTGTCGAAAAATACGACGGCAAAACGCTGTGTAATCCTACAAATATTCGGTAGATCAGCTTGTTGTTGAAATGATAGGATGGGTCAGCTGAATCAGAAAATGTCAAAACATCTGCGCCATTGCCAAAGATTTTTTCAATCTGATGCGCCGTATTCATTCGATAGAATGTCTTGAAAACATCTTCCTCTTTTCGGAACGGCTGAATTTTCTTTAAAAATCGGGCGTGTTTGGCATTGTCCACCATGCGAGATGCGACCGATATATATCCATTTTTATTTGGCGTCCGAGCGCAGACGTAGCCGCCAGGCTTAAGCACCCGCAACAATTCGTCCGCGACCACTGTCGCGTTCTCCACATGTTCGAATACCCAGCTTGATGTGATCAGGTCAAACTTGTTGTCTTCATAAGGTAGTTTGAAATCCGGCCCGAGTATCCGTGCTTCGTCAATATAGGGGTTCTCAAAGACTGCGTCATCGATATCGCAACCATGGGCTTCGGCGCATCTGCCCTTAAATATCTGGAGCTTCTGCAAATACGTTGAGGGACATTCGGATATGTTCGCACCCCGGCCCGCCCCGAAATCAAGCACCACCGAATCCTCGCGCAACAGTGCGTTGACCTTGGCATACATCATCAACGTGCCGTCAAGACGGCTGAAATTGTCAATCTCATTCTCAGGGAAAAAAGCCGATTTGATCTGCAATTCAGCCAGCTGGCTCGGTGTCAACGTCGCCTCGATATTCATCGGCTAGCTCCTAAAAGGACGAAGTCGTTGAGGATTTCCAATCACATGATTATCCGCCCCAAGTTAAGTTTAAATACGCTAAGCCGTACCACCCCACAAGCTATAGCTTAACTCACAGGTATGGTGCTGAAGCATTCTGAGACAATCACCAAGTTTTTCAGCTAGACAAATGATCACCCCGACTATCCACGGTGGCGCGCTTCAAACAAGCGGCTTCGTTCCTTGGCTGGCTGATTTGGTGGCGCTGCGCGCCGCCATCGGCGAAGCCGGGTATCAGAAAGGCAACATTTCAGGTCATTGCTTAGATGTCTCAAACTTCCTCGTATAGTATGCCCTCTTCGCCGTTTCTGACAGATTTTTTGTCGGAGAGCCTTCGGGTAAGTTTTTTCGGCGATAGTCCTCAAGCGATTTGATCACGCGCGCAGGAACCCCGCCCGCAACGCTGTTTGACGGAACATCACGCGACACGACAGACCCCGCAGCAATCACCACGTTGTCACCAATCGTCACGCCCGGCAGGATAATGCTGCCATAACCAATAAACACGTTGTTCCCGACGGTGATGGGGCGAACGATATCAATCTCGGGAAATTCATCGCGGAACACCCACACAGCGCCGTCGTGCGTTTCAAAGCGCGTCTGCGTCGCACTTACGTGGTCGCCCAAGGTTACAAGATAGGGCTCGGTTGAAAAATCGACGTTAATAAGGCGGCAATGCTTCCCCATCTTCACGCCAATATCGCGGGCATAACGCTCAGGGGACAATTTCTTTTTTAACACAGCCCGAAGACGGCCGATGACATCAAGCATGGCGTCCATCCTTTTCTGTATTGCCATCGCCGGTCTGGGGATGGCGCTTTACCGAGCCAGCCATCTGGCGCGTCGCGGGTTTGATCGTTTCATAAATCCAAAACACAAGGTAGCCCTAAACCACGATCAGCACACCGATATCGCTTAGTCTCACAGAACGGCCGCAGTCGACCTTTCCGGTCCGCATCTCTGGTAGGGTTCTGACCGAGTCAGACGCTAGCTCCGGCCCACGCTGCTGTAATGCCATCCAGCGGCGCGCACTTCAGCTGGCCTATAGACGTTGCGCAGATCGACCAGTACCTTGCTGCGCACGAGTTGCCCGACCCGGTCGAGGTCGATGCCTCTAAAAGCGTCCCATTCGGTTACGAGTACCACCGCGTCGGCATCGGTCACTGCTTCATAAGCGCTCCCTGCCATTGTCACACCGGGCATCAGAGCGGCTGCCGCCTCCATCCCTTCCGGATCATAGGCGACCACTTCGGCCCCCACGTCGCGTAGCGCCTGTACGATCGCAATCGACGGCGCATCGCGCATGTCGTCGGTATTGGGCTTAAACGTAAGGCCCAGCAGAGCGATCTTGCGCCCGCGTGGTTCGCCCACACCAGCCTCGGCCAGCGCTTCGATCACCTTGCGCCCCATCGCGCGCTTGCGGCTCTCGTTGACCAGCACAACTGCCTCAACAATCCGCACCGGGCTGGCGAAATCCTCGGCGGTTTTAAGCAGGGCCAGCGTGTCCTTGGGAAAGCAGCTGCCGCCATAGCCGGGCCCGGCATGGAGGAATTTCGAACCGATCCGGTTGTCCAGCCCGATCCCGCGTGAAACGTCCTGCACATCGGCGCCCACCTTCTCGCAAAGGTCCGCCATCTCGTTGATGAACGTGATCTTGGTCGCAAGAAACGCATTGGCCGCATATTTGATAAGCTCGGAGCTGCGCCGTCCGGTAAACAGCAGCGGCGCTTTGTTGAGGAACAGCGGCCGATAGACCTCAGTCATCACCCCGCGTGCCCATTCGTCCTCGGTGCCGATCACGATCCGGTCAGGGCGTTTGAAATCGCTGATCGCCGCGCCCTCGCGTAAAAATTCAGGGTTGGAAACCACGGCAAACTGCACGTCGTTGCCGCTGTCCCGAATAATCCGCTCCACCTCGTCGCCGGTGCCCACTGGCACGGTCGATTTGGTCACAATTACCACCGGCGAGGTGATCGCGTCTGCAATTTCTTGAGCAACCGCATAAACATAGCTGAGATCCGCATGTCCATCGCCCCGGCGTGAGGGCGTTCCTACCGCGATAAAGATCGCCTGCGCCCCGTCAATCGAGGCGGCCAGATCGGTCGAGAAAGTTAGCCGTCCGCTGCGGGCGTTGGTAGCGACAAGCTCTGCTAGGCCGGGTTCGAAAATCGGCATGATCCCGGCATGCAACTGTTTGATCTTGCTCTCATCCTTGTCAACGCACACCACATCATGGCCAAAGTCAGCAAAGCAAGCGCCAGAGACGAGCCCAACATAGCCCGAACCTACCATAGCGATCTTCATGTGTTATTCCTCGAAAATATAAGCCACGTTATTTCTACTAGTTAGCAAGTTGGTCCGGCGCCATGCAAACCCTATTCGTTGGTAATAACCCTATTCTGTGGCAGACTCGGTTCACGGCGCACGGCAGCGGAGCTATCGCCGTACCGCGATGGTCTCCCCCCTTGGCTCGCGCTGCAGCGTGCTTCATCCGAAGCCTTCCCAACGGGCGTTGGACGTTCTAATGAACAATCAATGACAATTTTTCTGCACCAAGAAGATCTGCCACCCGGTGTCCTGATGGACGGTCCGGTTGCTGTCGATACCGAAACCATGGGATTGGTCACCACGCGCGATCGCCTGTGTCTGCTCCAGATCTCGGATGGCAAGGGCGATGAACACCTTGTTCGCTTTGCCCAGGGCAGCAAGTATGATGCGCCCAATCTCAAAGCTGTCCTCGCTGATCCAGATCGGGTAAAACTCTTTCACTTCGCGCGGTTCGATCTAGCCGCGATTCACCATTACCTTGGCGTGATGGCCACGCCTGTGTTCTGCACGAAAGTGGCTTCTAAGCTGATCCGAACGTATACGGATCGCCATGGCCTAAAGGATCTGGTGCGCGAATTGCTGGGGAAGGAGATATCCAAGCAACAGCAATCGAGTGACTGGGGTGCCGCTGTTTTGAGCGATGCGCAAATGGAGTACGCTGCTTCTGACGTGCGCTATCTCCATGCGATGTATCACATCTTGGTCGAGCGGCTCGCGCGAGAAGACCGGACCGGTTTCGCCCAGGCTGTTTATGATTTTCTGCCCACGCGCGCTTTGTTAGACATCGCGGGCTGGGCTGATCGCGATATCTTCAGCCACGAGTGATCGGAACATGACTCTCAGCGCTGACCGGATACGATCGCAGAGGCGATTGGCGGCTGCCCCGGGTGGGCCTCACGACACTGCCGTTGGCGCGCTTTCAAAGCTGCTTCCGGCGCTTATCGGGGTGCTGCTGGCAGTTATGGTTATCTCGCCGCTCAGCCCCAAAGGCGAAATCAACTTCCTGCTCGACCGCACAAAAGTTGCGGTGCTGAACGACCGACTGCGCGTGGAGCGCGCGATGTATCGCGGCGAGGATGATATCGGCCGCAATTTTTCGGTTACCGCTGATAGCGCAGTTCAACATTCAGCCAACGTGTCCGTCGTGGAACTTCAATCTGTGACTGCGCGGCTGATGCTAAGCGATGGTCCGGCAAGCCTCACCGCGGCGGCAGGCGGATATGATTTTGGGAAACAAAAGATCGATGTGCAAGGTTCGGTCAACTTTCAGGCCTCTGACGGATATCGCATGGTGACCGATGGCGGTCTGATCGACCTGAACACGCAGCGATTGACCAGTAAGGGCCGCGTTGAAGGGCGCATTCCTGCTGGCACTTTCTCAGCCGACAGGATAAATGCCGATCTTGAGCAGCGCACCGTCACCCTCGAAGGGCGTGCGCGCCTGCGGATGGAGCCGGGCAAGCTGAAAATGCCATGATCAAATCTGAGCCCCTCATAACCAGCGTCATCAGCCTGCGCGGTCTAGCCCTAGGCCTTGCAGTTTGCGTTTCAGCGATGGTCGGCACGCATCATCTTGCCGCGCAATCCATTGCCTCGCACAACAGCGATGCACCCGTCGATTATTCTGCCGATCGGATAGAGCTTCAGGACAAGCAAAACCGCGTCGTTCTCTCTGGCAACGTCGATGTCACGCAAGCCGCGCTTCGCATGCGCGCTGCCCGCACCACAGTGGCATATACCGACAATGGCGGGTTGAAGATTCAGCGGATCGACGCAGTTGGCGGTGTCATCGTTACCAGAGGGACCGAGCGCGCCGAAGGTGAAGTCGCGGTTTATGATTTCAACCGCAAGCTCATCACGATGGTTGGAAACGTCAGCCTGCGGCGCGGCACCGATACGCTAAAAGGCGGACGCCTCGTGATTGATCTCAATACTGGCCTATCGAGTATCGACGGCAGCTCATCTTCGGCGGCCGGACGCGGCGGCCGTGTAAGCGGATCGTTCAGCGCGCCGAAGACTTGAACATAGCCTGC
>JBBRXQ010000076.1:0-8237 GCA_038238515.1 Sphingomonadales bacterium
ACAACCTATCTCACCGAGAAGGAGGCCAAAGAGTTCCACACCGGCTTTGTGCTGAGTATGGCATTCTTTGTTGGAATGGCGGTTATTGCTCACTTCCTGATCTGGGAATGGCGTCCGTGGTTCCCTGGTACCGAGCCTTATAAGGCTGGTATGGCGATGTCGGCACCTGTCCTCGCCCAAGACGTTCAAAAAGTCTAAGAAAGGATTTCTACAATGTGGAAAGTCTGGACCACGTTCGACCCCCGCCGTTTGCTGGTGTCGCTTGCCATTTTCCTGTTCACTCTGGCAGTATTGATTAACATCATTCTGCTCAGCACCGACAGGTACAAATGGCTAGAAAGCCCTCGTCCGGCGGCTGCTGTGGCCGCGGCTTCGGTCGCGCCAGTGGCGGCACCGGCTACCTGACTAAACTGTTAGTCGCGTCCTTTGGGACGCGACGACAGGCATGGCGGGGATAGCCGAAGTTCGACTATCCCCGCCCATTGATTGATCCTTTTTAAGACACGAACCACCCGATCTGCGGGTGCGGAGAGATAGCCATGGCGTTGCTGAGCTTCGAGCGAAAATACCGGGTGCGGGGGGGCACGCTAATCGGCGGTGACCTGTTCGACTACTGGGTCGGGCCGTTTTATGTTGGATTCTTCGGGATCACCGCCGCGCTATGTGCGACGCTGGGAACCTTGTTGATCTTCTATTCCGCATCGCGCGGTCCCACGTGGAACCCGTGGCTGATCAGCATCGCTCCGCCAGATATCAGCTACGGTTTGGCGCTGGCTCCGCTCACCAAAGGCGGTGATTGGCAAATTATCACGTTATGCGCGCTCGGTGCCTTTATTTCATGGGCGCTGCGCGAGGTTGAGATCTGCCGAAAGCTTGGCATGGGCTACCATGTCCCGTTCGCTTTTGGCTTTGCGATCTTTGCTTATGTTTCGCTGGTGATCATCCGCCCGATGCTGCTGGGCGCTTGGGGCTTTGGCTTTCCTTATGGCATTTTCAGCCATCTCGATTGGGTGTCGAACACTGGCTATCAGTATCTGCACTTCCACTACAATCCAGCGCACATGATCGCGGTGACCTTTTTCTTTACAACCACTTTGGCGCTATCGCTGCATGGCGCGCTTGTGCTCTCTGCGGTCAACCCGCCCAAGGATCTTAACGGTGTTCGCGGTGAAGTAAAATCGCCCGAATACGAAGACTCCTTCTTCCGCGATACGATCGGCTATTCGGTCGGTACGCTCGGCATTCACCGCGTTGGTCTGTTTCTGGCCCTCTCGGCTGGCTTCTGGAGCGCGATTTGTATCATAATCAGCGGCCCGCTCTGGACACGCGGCTGGCCCGAATGGTGGACCTGGTGGCTTAACCTGCCTGTTTGGTCCTAAAGGGGAGAATCACGAAAATGGCACGTTATCAAAACATTTTCACGCAGGTGCAGCTTCGCGGGCCCGCCGAAATGGGACCACCACTCCCGCGCGGCAGTTACCCACGGATCGGCAAGCCGGGCTTTTCCTGGCTCATGGGCAAAATTGGCAACGCACAGATCGGGCCGATTTATCTTGGCGGATTGGGAACAGCTTCGCTAGTTTGTGGCCTTCTTGCGTTTGAAATCATCGGACTCAACATGTTCGCGTCTGTGGGCTGGAACCCAGTTCAGTTCGTGCGCCAGCTGTTCTGGCTCTCGCTTGAGCCGCCCGGCCCTGAGTGGGGTTTCCGCGCGATTGTGCCGCTCAATCAAGGCGGCTGGTTCATCATCACTGGGTTCTTCTTCAGTGCCTCTGTGATGTTGTGGTGGGCGCGCACATATTTGCGAGCCCGCGAACTGGGCATGGGCACGCACGTCGCTTGGGCTTTCCTCAGCGCGATCTGGCTGATGGCCGTGCTTGGTTTTATCCGCCCACTAATGATGGGCAGTTGGGCCGAAGCGGTACCTTATGGCATCTTCCCGCATCTGGATTGGACCGCTGCGTTTTCGATCCGTTATGGCAACCTGTTTTACAATCCGTTCCACTGTCTCTCGATCGTGTTTCTGTATGGTTCGGTGCTGCTGTTTGCTATGCATGGTGCCACGATCCTTGCGGTTGGCCGTTATGGCGGCGAGCGTGAAATCGAACAGATCACTGATCGCGGAACAGCATCCGAACGCGCCGCCTTGTTTTGGCGCTGGACGATGGGCTTCAACGCCTCGATGGAATCGATCCATCGCTGGGCTTGGTGGTTCGCCGTGCTCACCACGTTAAGCGGCGGCATTGGTATCCTGTTGACAGGGACCGTTGTCGATAACTGGTACCTGTGGGCAGTTGAGCATAATTACGCTCCGGCCTATCCGACGACGGGGGTAGTCGATCCAGCAACCTTGCCGGGAGCAACACCATGATTGGGTTTATTAGAAAGGCTTCAATTGTCGGCTCCATCGCCGCGCTTTCACTAGCACTGGGTGGATGCGAGATCGGGCCAAAGCAAAGCGATCAGCTCGGCTATCGCGGAACAGGCATGCAACAGGTCAATAACCCAGCTCGGAAGATTCCGGCGGCGGTTATTCCTGCCAAGCCGTATGACTTACCCGCTGACTTGGGGCCACCAGCCTCAGTTACCTACAAAAACGTCCAAGTTTTGGGTAATGTCAAAACCGAAGAGTTCAATCTGCTCATGGCGCAGATGAACCAATGGATTGCGCCACCAGAGCAGGGCTGTGCCTATTGTCACAATCCTGAGAACATGGCTGAGGACGGGAAGTACACTAAAATCGTCGCTCGGCGGATGCTGCAAATGACGCAGCAGATCAACAGCCGTTGGTCAAACCACGTCAAGCAGACCGGAGTTACCTGTTACACCTGCCATCGCGGCAATGTGGTGCCAGTGAACAAGTGGGCCGTGAAAGAGGGCGCGATGAGCCCAACTTCAATCACGGGCAACAGGTTTGGCCAGAACGCTCCAGACGTAGACACATCCTACGCCTCACTGCCGAACAATGCATTCTCAACTTACTTTCAAGGTAAGTCGATGATCCGGGTTCAGGGCAATTCAGCTTTGCCGCAGGCCAACCATGTGGTTTCGACCAAGGACGCCGAGAAAACCTACGGACTGATGATGCACATGAGCTCAGCGCTTGGGGTTAATTGCACATTCTGCCATAATACGGACGCGTTCAGCTCATGGTCAAATAGCCGCCCGCAGCGCGTGGGGGCCTATTACGGCATTCGCATGGTGCGCGATATCAACGAAGGTTATATCAATGGCCTTGCGTCGGTAATGCCGGCAAACCGCAAGGGACCACTAGGTGATCCTTACAAGACCAATTGCTTGACCTGCCACCAGGGCCAAAACAAGCCGCTGGGCGGGGTGAGCATGATCGCACAAGCGCCATCACTGCGCGGACCAATCGGACCAAGCGGATCGTATGGGGTCGAACCTACCGCTTTGCCAGCCGAGGTTGGGGACGCGATTGCGCCAACGAATGCTGGAATGATGCCAGCTACGGCGGCCGGGGCGGCTGCGGTAGAAGCTGGACCTAAAAAGTCTGCACCAGCGCACTGATGAATATACCCCGTGCCGCTTCACAAGCGACACGGGGCATTCACCGTTTGAGCGATGACGATTGATGCATCTTTTCGAATCTATCGTCATTTTTCATGTCATCTGCGGGGCGATCGGCCTCGTTTCCTTTTGGGTGCCAATCGCATCTGTAAAGGGAAGCTCTAAGCATCGTAGCTGGGGCCAAATCGCGGCTCGCGCGTTCATGGCAGCCGGTTTCTTAGCGATTGCGATGGCGCTGTTCTCTCTGTTCGGCTCAGAGCAGCGATTGCCAGTGATCAAGGATCGGGTGCTGTTTCGCGGCCTGTTTGGCTGGATGATGCTCTACCTTGGCGTGCTTACCCTCTCGTTTGCCGATTATGGGTTAAGCGTGGTTCGCCACCGCGCCCGCCGCGAGGCTTTGCGAAAACCGCGCCATCAATTGGTCTTCGCTGCTGTCATCATTTCAGCCGTCAACTGCGGTATTTACGGGCTTTCAACCGGTCAACCGCTCATGGCGCTTGTTGCGCTGATCGGGCTAATCGCCACCGCGACGCAACTGTTCTATGTCTGGCGGCCACACCCCCCCCGCGCGGGCCACGTCCCCGAACATTTCCGCTCGTTGCTGGGAATGGGAATATCGGCTTACACCGCGTTCTTGTCCGTTGGTCTGATCCGAATGGTGCCCGACCATGTATTCAATCCGCTCATTTGGGCCGTCCCCAGTGTCGTCGGAGTAGGGCTCATCGTGCGGTTCACGGTCGTTTTGGCCCGGGCAAAAGAGAGGACCATCCGATAATGTCAGCTTGGATTGGTAACCACGTTGGCCAGATTGAGATGGGGATGTCCGCCGTCCTCGTTCTTGGCTTCTGCGCATGGCAATACTGGTCGGTCCGGCGTTCGCTACGCGAGAGCGAAGACGATCTACCTGATGAAACGGGGCATCCGGAAGGGTAGCATCAGCTTTACCACTGGGTTCATAAGCCGATCTAGCGACAGACTCTCATGAACCGTCTCCGCCATCTCACCAAGCACCCGCGCGGTAAGCGCCGTTCGCGCGTAAAACGGGGTGTCCTCCCATGTGCGCCTTATCGCGACGGGATGATCCTCGTCTGCTCGGGCAACACGCGGCACGCGCCACAATGTTTTGGGCAAGGTTTGCGAAGGTGGCAAGGCGATCTCATCGATCCCACCGCTTTCAGCAAAACGCAGACCCATGGCAAAGTCCGAACCGTCGCGACGATTGCCCTCGTACATGACAACAGTATCGCGCTGCAGGTGCGCGCGCGACCAGTGCCAATTAGCAAACGCCTGCTCTAAAGGCTCGATGCCCGCATTGCTGTCAAAATACCCTTCTCCGCGCCAACGCAGGCCTGGGCTGCCAAGATCAACTTCGACCACTGCGCGTGGCGCGATCGGCCTCCACGCATGGCGCCCAGCAGCGTCTAATGGCCATAAAGTGGCAGGCATGACGCGGGGATGAAGCACGATCCGTCCCTTGATCCGCGACGGGATCGGCGCGGTCACTTCGGCAAGGTCGATCGTCAGTTTCGTCCCATCCCAGTCCATGCTGCTCGGCCCGATGGCCAAGGTATCGTGCGTGCAGTGGAGCGAGCCGCGCCCGCGTTCGGTCATCGCCCAGCCGCCCTTGGGCCCATAGAGCGCGACATTCATGGCCACATGGTTCTCAGGGTCGCCGCGGCCAGACCAGTGATAGTATGGTGAGAAAACGCTGCCGATAAAGGCGATAATGGTTAAGCCGTGGCGGCCGTCGTCGCTGAGCGCGTCGATGTACCACCAGGCATATCCGCCTGCCGGGACCACGGCATCGAAGGCAGGTCCGCCAACAGCTGCTCTGCCGCCAGCCGCCCTGATAAGCTCGCCATCGGTATCCCTGCCCCGGGATGGGTCCCCCCGCCCGCCAGATAAAGTCCCGGCAATCGGCTTGCCGATCCGGGCCGCTGGAACGGCGCCTGCCAGCCGTGGTTCGCCCTGCCATAAAGCGCTCCGCCGGTCGCTGGGAACAAACCCTCGTAGTCCGTCGGGGTAACCAGCACCGATGCCTGCTCCAACAATGGCGCCGTGCGCTCTATCGTCAGGCCACAAGCTGCCAGGAAGCCGAATGTTTGCGTTTCGCATGTCGCTATCTCCGCTTCAGAGAAATGATGAGTGTCGCCAATTGGCGGGGCATTGACGATCAACTGGAGCCTTTCTGGCCCCGTTCCCACGCGGCCGCCCCCGTCGTCGCGGTCTTGCGCGCAGATGTATATGGTCGGGCGTGCCGGTACTTTGCGATCCCGGAAAATCGCGTTAAACTCCGCCTTGTAATCGGGCGAGAAGAACACGTTGTGCCGCACCAGCGGAAAGCTACCGCTGGTTTTGGCAGAGAGCATCCAGGTAAAGCTGGACAATGAGCGCTGGGCCGAGGGAACGGCCGGTGTTGCAGACCGCGCTTCCGCGCCAAATAAACCAATCGCAAGCGCGGCCGGATCGCCGTTGCAAACGACCGCGCGGGCGCGGATTTCCTCGCCGCCTGCTAGTTTGACCCCGCTGGCGCGGCCATTTTCAACCAAGATCTCACTAACGTGCGCATCATAACGAAAAGTAGCTCCATTGGCGCGCGCCAGCCGCTCGATCGCCTTGGCCACGGCATGCATCCCGCCCTCGACCAACCACACACCTTCGCGCTCGACATGCGCGATCAGCATCAGGGTAGCGGGCGCGACAAACGGCGATGATCCGCAATACGTGGCATAGCGGCCAAATAGCTGGCGCAGGCGCGGATCGCGGAAATGCCGCGAGACGGCGCGCCATAGTGGTTGGTGGGGGCGAATGGCTAGTGCGGTCGGCAATTTCGCCCATCCGATTCGCTGCATCATCGATAGGGGCGTTGGCAGCGTTGCATCAAGGAACGAACCGCGCAGCACCTCAAAGATATTGCGCGCCTCGCGGCAAAACCCGCGATAACCAGCCGCATCATCGGCGCCAAAGAATTCGCCGATTGCCGCTTCGCTTTCGTCCTGATCGGCGAAGAGATCGAATTGCCGTTGGCCATCCCATGCGTGCCGGGCAAGAATCTTCGTCGGCAACAGCTTGATTGCGCTGGCAAAATCTCCACCAGCCTCGGCAAATAGCCGCTCAAACACCCAGCGCATCGTGAAAACCGTCGGCCCAGCGTCAACCTGACGTCCGCCGGCGGTCACTTCACGCAGCTTGCCCCCAGGATGCGCGTGTCGCTCGATCACGATCACTCGTTCACCCCGGGCCGCAAGCAATGCTGCCGCGCTCAGACCAGCGACACCTGCACCGATGATCAGGACGGGTAGCTGAGCCATTTCTAGCGATGGTGACGTGAACGGGTCATTTCCACGAGGCTAGCATGTGTCCAATTCTTTTGACAAGGACTATGTGTAACAACTTTGACAGCGCGCGTTCCGCTAAGAAGCTCAATCTTTTCAGGCGCTCATCTAGGCCATTTGCGGGCCCGGTATCGCCGCGGCGCCGTTTGGCCAAATCGCTCGAAGCGGTCGCAACCCGCTTCAAAGGGGAGTGCAATCGGCCCAAAACGAAGATCCCGGAGGAGCCTAGCTCATCCGGGATCATTCATGTCGGAAACGAAAAACTAGCTCAAACCTGAGCAAGCCGCCTTACGCAGCCATAGCGCGCCGGGCCAGCTCACACATCGACCAGATTTCGGACAATGCGGTCACCAGCTTGTCGATATCGCCGGGTGTATGCACCGGTGAGGGGGTAATGCGCAGGCGCTCCGTGCCCATCGGCACCGTTGGGTAGTTGATCGGCTGGACATAGATCCCGTGATGCTCAAGCAACCAGTCGCTGATCCTTTTGCACTTGTGCGGATCGCCAACCATGATCGGGATGATATGGCTTGGGTTGTCAACCGTGGGGATGCCCATCAGGTCAAGCCTCTTGCGCACTTCTGCTACCCGGGCCTGATGCGCAAGGCGTTCGGCGTTGCTGTTCTTCAGGTGGCGAATGCTGGCGGTTGCGCCTGCGGCCAATGCTGGCGGCAGGGCGGTGGTGAAGATAAATCCGCTGGCGAAGCTGCGAACGAAATCGCACATCGCAGCGGTTCCGGCGATGTAGCCGCCCATCACGCCAAATGCTTTGCCCAGCGTTCCTTCGATCACAGTGATCCGGTCCATCAGCCCTTCGCGCTCGGCGATCCCGCCGCCGCGCGGGCCATACAGGCCAACCGCGTGAACTTCGTCGATATACGACATGGCGCCATGTTTCTCGCAAACGTCCAGAATTTCGGCGATGGGGGCAATGTCGCCGTCCATCGAATAGACGCTTTCAAATGCTACCAGACGGGGCCGCGATGGATCGATTGCGGCAAGCTTGCGGTCCAGATCCTGCGGATCATTATGCGCAAACCGCACGCACTCGGCGCGGCTGTGGCGAATGCCTTCGATCATCGACGCATGATTCAGCGCATCCGAAAGCACCACACAATTGGGCAAACGCGATGCCAATGTGCCCAGCGCTGCCCAATTGGAGACATAGCCGCTGGTGAACAGCAATGCCGATTCCTTGCCATGCAAGTCGGCAAGTTCGGCTTCAAGCTGAACATGGGCGTGCGTCGTGCCCGAAATATTGCGCGTGCCGCCCGCGCCTGCACCGCAGGCATCAAGCGTTTCATGCATCGCGGCAAGCACATCGGGATGTTGGCCCATGCCCAAATAATCGTTGGAACACCACACCGTCAC
>JBBRXQ010000077.1:0-8233 GCA_038238515.1 Sphingomonadales bacterium
CAATTGGGGGACCGTGCCAGCAAACTGCTCAACCGCCGTAAAGATGAACCCGAACCACCGCCGCCACCCGAGCCAGAAGCGGAGCTGCCATTATGAGGCTAGCCACCGCATTGGTTCTTGCAGTGTTCCTATCAGGCTGCGTCGTGGGACCTAAGTATCAGCGTCCCGCATCGCCCAGCGGCGGCGCCATCGCCCCGCTCGCCGAACTGGCGCGCAGCGCGCAAGTCGCCTCGTCCGCGCCGCTCCCCGATCGCTGGTGGCAGCTTTATCAGGACCCGGCGATTGATCGTTTGGTAACCGAAGCTCTCGCGCACAACACCACGATCCGCGAGGCCGCCGCGAACCTTGCGCGCGCCCGCGCCGTTTTGTCCGAGCAACGCGGCGCGCGGCTCCCGTCCACCAACGTGAGCGAGCAGGCCACCCGCCAGCAAGGCAATAGCGCAGCGGCGGCGGCGTTTGGCGGCGCAGGCGCTGGCGTGCGGACATTCCGCTTCGATCTGTTCCAGTCGGGTTTCGATGTCGCTTACGAACTTGATCTGTTCGGCGGGGTCACCCGCGCGGTTGAGGCTGGGCGCGGGGATTTTGAAGCTTCCGCTGCGCAATTAGACGCGGCGCGCGTCGCCATCGCGGCAGAAACCGCGCGTGCCTATGTCCTGGCATGCACCAATTCGGCTCAGCGCGCGGTGGCCCGCGAGACCGTTGATCTCCAGCAAAACACCTTCAAGCTCACCACCACTTTGTTCAATGCCGGGCGCGGCACCCGCCGCGATGTCGAGCGCGCCGATGTGCTGCTGGCGCAGGCACAGGCCCAGCTGCCCGGTTTTGAGGCTGAACAACGCGCCTCGCTCTATGCCTTGGCTGCGCTCACTGGGCGTCTGCCTGAGGAGATCGACGCCGAAGCCGCGCGCTGCTCTGCCCCGCCAAAGCTTGCCGCCGTGATCCCAGCGGGAGACGGCGCTGCGCTCATCGCGCGCCGCCCCGATGTGCGCGCGGCCGAGCGCAGCCTTGCCGCTGATACCGCGCGGGTCGGCGTGGCAATTGCCGATCTTTATCCCAAGATCCAGCTGCTGGGCAGCATCGGCCAAACCGCCACGCGCGGCAGCCAGTTCTTCCAGCCCACCGCCGTGCGCTATTCGTTTGGCCCACTGATCAGCTGGACCTTCCCCAATCAAACCGTCTCCCGCGCGCGCATCCGCCAAGCGCGCGCCGCCGCCGATGCCAGCCTCGCCCGTTTTGATGGAGCGGTGCTAACCGCGCTCACCGAAACCGAGCAGGCGCTCGCGCGCTATGCCGGCGCGCTTGATCGCAATGCCGCGCTGGCCCGCGCCGAGCGCTCCAGCAGCGAGGCAGCCCGGCTCTCACGGCTGCGGTTCGATGCCGGGGCCGACAATTTCTTGCAACTCATCCAAGCCGAAAGCGACCGCGCGAATGCGCGCGCCGCCCGCGCCTCATCCGATGCTGCGGTGGCAGAGGCGCAGATCAGCCTGTTCAAAGCGCTCGGTGGCGGCTGGCAAGATACTCCCGCGCCCACGCGTGCGGGCATTCAACCCGGACCCTAAGTTTTCCCCGGTGAAAACTCCGCCACCAGATCATACTGGTCAGCCGCGAATATCTGTTGAACATACGTGATCCCGGCCAATTCGCGCCAAGTCCACCGCTCGAGCCCAAGACCAACCGGCCCCAAATGCTGCGCCCCGTCCCCGCTCAAACCCCGCGCCGAAATCCGGTGCCGCGCCCGCGTCCAGGGTATGTGTTGGAGCAACCATGTGCCGGGCGCTTGCGCTCCAAAATCTTCGGTCTCGGCCTCGGGCACTTGCGCTAAACTTATCACCCGCCGCTCGATCGCAAACACGCTCTTATCGGCGTAATGCAGCCCAGCAAGCACAAGCAAAAGCCCGCTCGCCATCAACGCGCGCTCGTCCGCGCATTCCGCATTGGCCAGCCGAACAGCCCGTGCGGTTAGCTCAAAACGGTAAGTCTGCCCGCGCGCGGCAACCACCTCGGCGAGGTCAGGTATCGTCAGAACGGCGGTATGCGCGCGCGGAGCCGCCACAATCGTGCCGGCGCGCTTGCGCCGCTCAACCAGCCCCGCGTCCACCAGCGCAGCAAGCGCTTTGCCCACTGTTGCGCGGGCGCATCCGTATTGCGCCTGCAATTCCCGTTCGGTCGCCAATCGAAACCCCGGCGGCCAGTGCCCGCCCTTGATCTTGGCCTCGATGTCCGCACGAATGCGGCGATCTAGCGTTTGCGCGTGCGGCTTCATCAATTGCTCAGCAGCTTGACCATGGTCTGCCGATAGCGCGCCGCAATCGTATCGCGTGCGACATGCCGCCCGCCCGAAACCACATGCCGCCCGCGACGCCAAACATCGCGGATCACATCGCGCCCGCCTGCGAAAATCCAGCTATCCAAAATCATCCCCGGCCCACGGCCCACCATCGCCAGCGCTTCAGGATCAATCCCAACAATGTCGGCACATGCCCCCACCGCCAGCCCCTCGTTGTTTTGCCCCAGCGCCTGCGCCCCGCCCGCGAATGCGCCAGCAAACAGCCGCGCCCCAGTCGAAGGCTGATCGTCGCTCGCGAGCAAATTGCGTTTTCGCAGGGCCAGCCGCTGCGCATACTCCATCAGCTGAAGCTCGCGCGCGGGATCAATTGCAATGTTGGAATCGGTACCAATGGCAAACCGTCCGCCCGCCGCAAGATAGGCTGGCGCGGGAAACAAACCGTCACCCAAATTGGCCTCGGTGATCGGGCAAAGCCCCGCTACTGCGCCGCGCTGCGCAAGAGCCGCCGTCTCATTTGCATCCAAATGCGTCGCATGGATTAGGCACCAGCGCTCGCCCACATCGGCATGATCGAGCAACCACTGCACCGGGCGTGCACCCAATGCGGCAACGCATTGCTCAACTTCGCCGGTCTGTTCAGCGGCATGGATATGGATCGGAACGCCGGGCGCAAGCGCCAGAATCTGCGCCAGATCGCCGGTATCAACCGCACGCAAACTGTGCGGCGCAATGCCCACATTAGCATCGGGCAAACCCGCAATCACCGTGCGGCTGTGTTCAAACAGGCGCGCAAAGCTATCGGGGTCAGTCATAAACCGGATATGCCCATGTTCGGGAGCGCGGCGGCCGAACCCGGCGTAGCGATAAAACACTGGCAGCAGCGTCAGCCCGATCCCGGTTGCATCCGCCGCCGCCGCGATCCGCGCCGCCAATTCGGCTGGATCGGCATAAGCGCTGCCATCCGGCGCATGATGCAGATAATGAAATTCGCCCACTCGGGTGAACCCGGTTTCGAGCATCTCGGCGTAAGCCAGCGCGGCAATCGCCTCGATATCATCGGGGTCCAGCCGATCGAGAAACCGGTACATGAGCGTGCGCCAGCTCCAAAAATCATCGTTATCAGAACCGCGATACTCGGCCAGCCCCGCCATGCCGCGCTGAAACGCGTGGCTGTGCACATTGGCCAGCCCCGGAGTTGCGATGCCCCCGCGTTGATCGGTGGGCGCAGCCACAACATCGCGCACAATCGCGGCGATCAGGCCATCGGTGCCGATAGAAATGCGCACGCTCTTTGCCCAACCACCAGGCAGCAGCGCTGCTTCAAACCAGATATTCTGCATGCCCGGCTCACCTTTTCCGAACGGCCTCCCATTTATGTCTAGACATTATCAGAAAATTTGCAATTGTCTTTCTCCATGAGCATCGATTCCCAGCAAACTTGCGACCGCATCTGGACCAACGCACGTCTGGCGACGATGGCAAACCCGGGCATGGGTATCGTCGAAAATGGCATAGTTGCCGCGCGTGGTGGGCGGATCGTGTATGCTGGAGCTAAAGATGATGCGCCCACGCTCGATACGCGCGAGATCATCGACTGCGCTGGCCGCTGGATCACCCCCGGCCTCATCGATTGCCACACTCATTTGGTCCACGCGGGCAACCGCGCGCACGAGTTTGAACTTCGTTTAGCAGGTGCAAGTTACGAAGAAATCGCCCGCGCTGGCGGCGGAATTGTCTCCACCGTCAGCGCCACGCGCGCTGCAACCGAGGCCGAACTGTTGGCCAGCGCCCTCCCCCGCCTCGATGCGCTCATCTCCGAGGGCGCAACCACGGTCGAGGTCAAATCGGGCTATGGCCTGACTCTGGGCGATGAGATGAAGATGCTACGCGCGGCGCGGGCGCTGGGGCAAGCAAGGTCGGTATCGATCCGAACCACGTTTCTTGGCGCGCATGCCGTACCGGGCGAATATGCTACCGATCCGGAAGATTACGTCGAACTGGTTTGTCATGAGATGATCCCAGCCGTAGCCAAAACCGGATTGGCCGATGCAGTCGATGCATTTTGCGAAACGATCGGGTTCAGCGCAGCGCAAGTCGACCGCATCTTTGCTGCCGCCAAAGCGCACGGACTTCCGGTCAAGCTCCATGCTGAGCAGCTTTCAAACAGCCAAGGCGCTTCGCTGGCAGCGCATTACGGCGCGCTTTCAGCGGATCATCTGGAATTTCTCGATGAAGCCGGAATCGCCGCGATGGCCGAGGCTGGCACAGTCGCCGTACTGCTCCCCGGCGCATTTTATTTCGTGCGCGAAACCCGGCTGCCGCCCATCGCCCAATTGCGCGCCGCCGGGGTGCCATTGGCCATTGCGACCGATTGCAATCCCGGCTCGTCGCCGCTCACCTCGCTGCTGCTTACGATGAACATGGCCGCCACCCTCTTCCGCATGACCGTTGACGAATGCCTCGCCGGGGTCACCCGCGAAGCTGCCCGCGCGCTCGGCCTGCAGAATGAAACCGGTACTCTGGAAGCGGGCAAGGCCTGCGATCTTGCCATCTGGGATATTGAGCGCCCCGCTGAGTTGGTTTACCGCATCGGTGCGAACCCCCTCCATGCCCGCATTAGGCACGGCCAATGAACCCCATCATCATGCTCCCCGGCCAAGTCCCGCTGGCTGATTGGCGCGCGATCTATCGCGGGGCCACCCCCCGCCTTGATCCCTCCTGCGCCGCGCTGATCATCGCCAGCGCCGCCGCGGTTCAGCGCATTCTTGCGCGGCACGAGCCGGTGTATGGCATCAACACTGGCTTCGGAAAGCTCGCCAGCGTGCGGATCGAAGACGCCGATCTGGCAGTGCTTCAGCGCAATATCGTGCTCAGCCACGCTGCGGGAGTCGGCGATCCGATGCCCGTGCCGATTGCGCGATTAATGATGGCACTAAAGCTTGCCAGCTTTAGCCAAGGCGCATCTGGTGTGCGGCCCGAATCCGTCGCGCTGCTCGAAGCGATGCTGGCGCGCGGGCTGACCCCCGTGATCCCCGCGCAGGGATCGGTTGGCGCATCGGGTGATCTCGCGCCGCTCGCGCACATGGCGGCGGCGATGATCGGCGTTGGCGATATTTTTGTCGACGGTCAGGCAAAGCCAGCAGGCGAAGCATTGGCGCAGGCCGGGCTCGCCCCGCTCACGCTCGGCCCTAAGGAAGGCTTGGCGCTGCTCAATGGCACCCAATTCTCATGCGCTTATGCAATGGCAGGATTGTTTGAGGCAGAGCGGCTTTATGGCACGGCTTTGCTCACCGGCGCTTTGTCGACCGAGGCCGCTAAAGGCTCTGACACCCCGTTTGACGCGCGCATCCACGCGCTGCGCGGGCATCGCGGCCAGATCGTAACCGCCGAGGCGCTGCGCGCGCTCATGAGCGGATCAGCCATCCGCGCTTCGCACCGCGAGGGCGATGCCCGCGTGCAAGATCCCTATTGCCTGCGCTGTCAGCCGCAAGTCATGGGCGCGGCGCTAGATATCTTGCGCCAAGCGGCTGCGACGCTTGAAATAGAGGCGAATGGCGTATCCGACAATCCGCTGATTTTTGCTGACACCGACGAAGCGCTCTCGGGCGGAAACTTCCATGCCGAACCAGTCGCCTTTGCCGCAGACATCATCGCGCTCGCGCTGTGCGAGATCGGCTCGATTGCCGAACGCCGCATCGCAATGCTGGTCGATCCGGCGCTGTCTGGATTGCCTGCGTTTCTCACCCCGCATCCGGGGCTAAACTCCGGCTTCATGATCCCGCAAGTGACCGCTGCCGCGCTGGTCTCAGAAAACAAACAGCGCGCCACCCCCGCCAGCGTCGATTCCATCCCAACCTCGGCCAATCAGGAAGACCATGTGTCTATGGCCGCGCATGGTAGCCGCCGCCTGCTCGAAATGGCGCGCAATGTCGATGGCGTGCTCGCCATAGAGCTGCTCGCCGCCGCGCAAGGCTGCGATTTTCACGGCGGCCTTCGGTCAAGCGAAACACTGGAACGCGTCCGCGCCGCGATCCGCGCGAAAGTGCCAACTTTGGCCGAAGACCGGCATTTCCAGCCCGATATCGCAGCGGCGATTGCGCTGGTGCGGTCTGGCGAACTCATCGCCGCGTCGCGCGCGGCATTGCCGGGGCTGGCGCCGTGAGCCCGCCATTTGTTATCCATCGCGGCGATGCACCGCTGGTCTTGGCTGTGCCGCACAGCGGCACCGATATTCCCGCCGATCTGCTGCCCCGCTTCGTCTCGCCTTGGCTGGCGCGCAAGGACGCGGATTGGTGGATCGATCAAGTCTATGCGTTTGCATCTGATTTGGGCGCAACGCTGGTGCGCGCGCCCTTTTCGCGCAGCGTGATCGACGCAAACCGCGATCCTTCGGGAAAATCGCTCTATCCCGGGCATGCTACGACCGAGCTGTGCCCAACGACAACCTTCGATGGCGAACCGCTTTATCATCCCGGTGCTGAACCCGATTCTGCCGAGATCAAAGCGCGGCGCGTTGCCTTTTTTGATCCCTATCACAGCGCACTAGCAGGCGAAATCGCGCGGCTGCGCGCACGTCACGAACGCGTCGTGGTCTATGATTGCCATTCGATCCGCAGCCATGTGCGGCGCCTGTTCGATGGCGAGCTCCCACAATTCAACATCGGCACAAACGGCGGCGCAACTTGCGATGCGGCATTGTCAGCAGCGGTCGTCGAAGTCTGCGCAGGCTCAGGCCAGAGCCATGTGCGCGATGGCCGGTTCAAGGGCGGTTGGACCACGCGGCATTATGGCCGGCCCGCCGATGGCATCCATGCGATCCAGATGGAGCTAGCCTGCCGTGGCTATCTGGACGAACCGCAAGGCGCAGTCACGCCGGAAAACTGGCCCGCGCCCTATGATCCGGCCACGCCGCTCATCGCAACGCTTCGCACCATCCTTATTCAATGCATTGCTTTCGCTACAGGGAAATTATGACTGACCGCTTTGACAATAGCCGGGTAATCCGCAGCCCGCATGGCACCACGCTCACCGCCAAAAGCTGGCTGACCGAGGCCCCATTGCGCATGTTAATGAACAACCTCGATCCCGAAGTGGCTGAAAACCCACAAGAACTGGTGGTCTATGGCGGCATCGGTCGCGCCGCGCGCGATTGGGACAGCTACGACCGGATCGTCAGCACGCTCGAACGGTTGGAAGAAGACGAAACGCTGCTCGTCCAATCGGGCAAGCCAGTGGGCGTGTTCAAAACGCACAAAGACGCGCCGCGCGTGCTGATCGCCAATTCAAACCTAGTCCCCAAATGGGCAACGTGGGAGCATTTCCACGAACTCGATCGCGCCGGATTGATGATGTACGGCCAAATGACCGCCGGTTCGTGGATCTACATCGGCACGCAGGGCATCGTTCAGGGCACATATGAAACCTTCGTCGAAGTCGGTCGGCGGCATTATGGCGGCAGCTTGGCCGGACGCTGGATCTTAACAGCGGGCCTCGGCGGCATGGGCGGCGCGCAGCCGCTCGCCGCCACGATGGCGGGCGCATCATGCCTCGCCATCGAATGCCAGCCCAGCCGGATCGAAATGCGCCTCAAGACCGGCTACCTCGACCGTGCCGCCGAAACGCTGGACGAAGCGCTGGAGATCGTCACCAACGCCAAGGAGCCGGTTTCAGTCGGCCTGCTCGGCAATGCGGCGGATATCTATCCCGAGCTGGTCCGCCGGGGTGTCCGCCCCGATGTTGTCACCGATCAAACCTCGGCGCACGATCCGATCAACGGCTATTTGCCGCAAGGTTGGACGCTCGAGCGCTGGATGGTGGCGCGCGAAAATGACCCTGCCTCGGTTGGTCGCGCCTCGCGCCCCTCGATGGCGGTACATGTCCGCGCGATGCTCGATTTCCACGCACGCGGCATCCCCACGCTCGATTATGGCAACAATATTCGCCAGG
>JBBRXQ010000078.1:0-8210 GCA_038238515.1 Sphingomonadales bacterium
ACCTTCGGAGTCCATCGAAGCTACCGCTGGCCAGCACGGCCCCAGCAGCGAAGAGATTGGCGCGCTCGCCGACATCGTGCTGGGCACCGATCTGGAAGCGGCATCCAAATATGTGCTTGTGCTGCGCGAACGCGGCTTATCAATGGACACATTGTTTATCGAGCTTTTGGAGCCAACAGCCCGGCATTTGGGCGAGATGTGGAACCGCGACGAATGCGATTTCATTGACGTTACGCTGGGCGTTGCCCGCCTTCAGAAGCTTCTTGCCGTTTTTAATGATACCCATAGCATCGCCTCACTTGATTCCCGCCGCCATGTATTGATGGCGATGACGCCCGGCGATCAGCATTATTTTGGCGTTACCATGGTCGAACGGTTTCTGCTCGCCGCTGGATGGCAGGTGCAAACTGAGCTTTCAGGGACATCGGAGGACATTGCGGACGCTGCACGCCGCAGATGGTTTGCCGTCGCTGGCTTTACTGCAGGTTCTGAGCGACAGCTCGGTGTGTTGCGATCATTGATTGTTCAAGTTCGCAATCAATCGCTCAATCCAGCCATCGGGGTGATGGTGGGAGGCCCGATGTTTACCGCCAACCCCGCGCTGGCGGCGCAAGTGGGTGCCGACGCGACTGCGCCAAATGCGCCCACGGCAGTTCTTGTGGCGCAGAAACTATTCGACCTTGCGTCCAACAGCTTTCGCAACAAGCCCGCGGTAAACTGAGCGATCGCTCGGGGTCTCGGCGATTTGGCCGTGAAGGCTGATTGAGCGCCGCGTGGCTGAATTGGCTGCGGGCATTTGACAGCGGCGATGCTCCTCCTATGCCTTGAACCGCAAGATACAAAAGGGGCGGCATGTGAGCATTTCGGCGGCGGCGAGTGGTGGTGCGACGGAAGCGGGAACGCAGCACGCCCGATTGAGCCAGACACTTTTGCCGCGCCATGTTTCGATGATCGCGATTGGCGGGATCATCGGCGCAGGATTGTTCGTCGGATCTTCCACCACGATTGCGGCAGCAGGGCCAGCCGCAGTTCTTTCGTATTTCATCGCCGGCTTGTTGATCCTGCTGGTGATGCGAATGATCGCGGAATTGGCGGTTTCGCTCGATGGCGTGCAAAGCTTCCCTGATTTTGCGCGCGCCGGGCTTGGCCATCTTGCGGGCTTTCTCTCGGGCTGGCTCTATTGGTATTTCTGGGTGGTGGTGGTCGCGGTTGAGGCGATCGCGGGCGCGAAGATCATTTCCGGGTGGCTGCCCGGCGCGCCTGAATGGGCGGTGGGCATGACCCTGATGACGTTGATGTTGGGGGTTAATCTCCTCTCCACGCGCTCATTTGGCGAGTTTGAATTCTGGTTTTCGTCGATCAAAGTGGCGGCGATTATCGTGTTTATCCTGCTCGGCGCGGCATGGGTTGCGGGGCTGAGTGCACCGCAGGGCGCCTCCATTGCCAATCTGACAGTGCATGGCGGCTTTGCCCCGCACGGCTGGGGTGTGGTGCTGGCGGCGGTTGCCTCGACGATATTTTCGATGTGCGGCGCAGAAATCGCGACGATTGCGGCAGCGGAATCGCCCGATCCGGCGAAGGTTATTTCGCGTATGACGATGTCGGTCGCGCTGCGCATCGTGACCTTTTATGTGCTTTCGATCCTGCTGATCGTGACCATCGTACCGTGGCAATCCATCGTGCCGGGCCATTCGCCCTTTGCCACAACGCTGGCCGCGATGGCGGTGCCCGGCGGCGAGACGATCATGAGCGCGGTAGTTCTCGTAGCGGTACTCTCGTGCCTGAACAGCGGGATGTATGTTACCTCGCGCGCGCTGTTTGGGCTGGCGCAGTATGGCGATGCGCCGCGTTGGTTGATCCATGTGAACAAGCGCCGGGTGCCGGCACGCGCAATCATCGCGGCCAGCCTGTTTGCCTATGGCGCGCTGGCCGCCAATTGGCTCTCGCCCGGCACGGTGTTTAGCTTCCTCGTCAATTCCTCGGGCGTGACGATGATCCTGCTCTATCTCATGGTCGCGGCCGCGCAACTGCGCCTGCGCAGCAAGTTTGAACGCGAAGCGCCCGAGCGGCTGACGCTCAAAATGTGGTTCCACCCCTTTGGCACGCTGCTGGCGATTGCCGCGATGTTGGCGGTGCTGCTGTTCATGGCGTTGCAGCCCGAACTCGCCAGCCAGTTTTGGCTCAGCTTGCTGGTCGCCGCTGGCTTTGCGGTGGGATTCGCAGTGCGGATCAAGCGCGCCAAAGGATTGCGGCGCGCAATGTGACTTTCTGCCACATTGCAGATGCGCAGGCCTTGCCATAGTTGGCTCAAACAGGCTGTGATAGATTTGAAATGGATAAGGCAAGAGTCATGGAACGTAAAACCGCGATTGTCATCGGATCGGGCATTGGCGGCATCGCCTGCGCCATGCGTTTGCAAAGCTTAGGCTTTGCGACAACGATTGTTGAGGCGCTGGATGCCCCCGGCGGCCGAGCGTATGTGCGACGGGCGGAGGGTTTCACGTTTGACATGGGGCCGACGGTGTTGACAGTTCCGCACTTCATTGAGGAATTGTTCAGTCTCGAAGCCGACCATGCGATGCTGGGCGAGCCAGACTTTCCCGCGCATGTGCTGGGCGACGACCGCCGGATTCTAGCGGGAACCAGCGGCGGGCCAAACACCAGCCGCTATGTCGAGATCGTACCGATCCTGCCATTTTACCGCATCTATTTTGATGACGGCACTTTTTTCGATTATGACGCTGATCCAGTGCGCGTGCGCGAGCAGATCACGCGTTTGGCGCCCGAAGATCTTGAAGGATACGAGCAGTTCCACAAAGCGGCGCGCGCGATCTTTGAGCGCGGGTTTCTGGAACTAGGTTATACCTATTTTGGCAGCCTCGGCTCGATGCTGGGCGTGGTTCCCGATTTGCTTAAGCTTGGCGCGATCCAGTCGCTATTTTCGTTCACCAAGAAGTATTTCAAGAGCGACAAGATGCGGCAGGTGTTCAGCTTTGAGCCGTTGCTGGTGGGCGGCAACCCGCTGAAAGTGCCCGCGATCTATGCGATGATCCATTTTGTTGAGAAAACGTGGGGCATCCATTTTGCAATTGGCGGCACGGGCGCATTGGTGAGCGGGTTCATCCGCAAGTTTGAAGAAATGGGCGGCACTTTGCGCGTGAATGCTGAAGTAGCCTCCATCGACGTGACCAGGCGCGGGCGCAAGCGCGTGGCAACCGGCGTGACGCTGAAATCAGGCGAGCAACTGGTCTCAGATCTGGTGGTTTCAAACGCCGATTATGCGACCACGTATCTTAAGCTGGTCGACAAAGCGCACCGCACGATTAACCGCGATGCTGTGGTCAAATTTCGCAAACAATCGATGTCGATGATGGTGATTTATTTTGGCTACAAGATGCAGGAGGGCGACCACGATCTGCAGCATCACAACATTATCCTCGGGCCCCGCTATGAAGAGCTGCTGACTGATATCTTTGACCGCAAGATTCTGAGCGAGGATTTTTCGCAGTACCTGCACATCCCGACGATCACCGACCCCAGTCTTGCGCCCGCAGGGCACCACGCGGCCTACACGCTGATCCCGGTGCCCAACAATCAGAGCGACATCGACTGGGCCAAGGTTGGACCAGGCTTTGCCGACAAAGTGCTGACGTTTCTGGACGAGCGCGGCTTCATCCCGGGGCTTAAAGATCGCATCGTCTATCAGAGCTTTGTCACGCCTGACTACTTTGAGCAGACGCTGGGGTCTTATGCGGGCAACGGCTTTGGGGTGGAACCGGTGTTGACACAGTCCGCATTTTTCAGGCCGCATAACCGCAGTGAGGATGTGACCAACCTTTACCTCGTGGGCCAGGGGACGCAGCCGGGCGGCGGCACGCCATCGGTGATGATGTCGGCCAAGATGACCGCGCGCGCAATCGCAGCAGACTTTGATATCGAAGCCAGTGTTGCCAATGGCGTGCCGGTAAAGGAGCTGGCCCCCGCATAGTGGATTTGTGCCGGTCTTGCGCCGGTCATTTGAAAGCACATTGCTCGTTCAATGAGACCGAAGACATGATGAAGCATAGAGACGAGTTCAAGCGCTAGGCAGTGCGTATTGCGTTGAACAGCCTATTACCGCGCGGTTTGGTTGCCTCCGATTTGGGCACTGGCAAATCGCCCCTGCACAAGCGGGCTTCACAATACCGGACCAGTCATCTGATCGCAGCGCCGGAGGCAGCCGCTGCGGCGCGCGTTGGTGCGATCGAACTGGCAGCAGTGCGCTTGCTTGCGCCGGTGCCGCGTCCCGGCAAGGTTCTTGCGATCGGGCTCAATTATACGGACCATATCGCCGAGACCGTTATGGAAACACCGGCCCACCAAATCTGGTTCACCAAACCGGGCACAGCGGTGAACGGCCCGTATGATCCGATCCAGATCCCGCGCGGATCGGTGATGACCGATTATGAGGTCGAGGTGGTCGTGGTGATCGGCCAAGGCGGGCGGTATATCAAGCCTGAGGACGCAGCGGCGCACATATTCGGCTTTTGCGTGGGCAATGATGTGAGCGAGCGGGTGTGGCAGCGCCGCACCGCGCAGTTCACGCTGGGAAAGGCGTTCGATACCCCTGCGCTGTTCGGACCATGGATCACGACGCGCGCGGCAGCGGGCGATGTGCACAATCTGGGCATCCGCTGCATAGTTGATGGCGAGATGCGGCAGGATTCGAATACGCGGCAGCTGATCTTTTCGGTGTGGGGGCAGATTGCCGAACTTTCGGCGGTCATGACCCTCGAGCCGGGCGATGTGATCTACACCGGCACCCCCGGCGGGGTCGGCGCAGCGCGCAAACCGCCTGCGATGCTGTATCCCGGCAGCACGGTGCGCTGCGAAATCGACGGATTAGGCGCGATCCAGGCGGCTTGCATCGCAGAATAACGCCTGCGCTGCGATTGCGGGCTTGCGCCGGACGTGCACATTGGTCACCTTGACGTTTTCGTAATGCACCGAGATGAGTTGAGTCTGCAGCAATGGGGTTTTTCCCCAACGCCGTATCGAGCCCAAACGCATTACCAATTGATGGAGAACGCCTGTGCATCTTGATTTCAGCCCCGAAGACATGGCCTTTCAGCAGGAGGTGCGCAGCTTCATCGCCGAGAATTATCCCGCTCAATTGCGCGGTAAGCAGGATGAGGGAGACGACCTCTCCAAGGAAGATTTCCTGCAATGGCACCGCATCCTTGCCCAAAAGGGCTGGGTCGCGCCGGCCTGGCCGGTTGAATACGGCGGCACTGGCTGGTCTCCGACGCAAAAGTACATCTGGTCGGAAGAAACCGCCGCCGCCGATTGCATCCGCCTGATGCCGTTCGGCCTCTCGATGGTTGGCCCAGTAATTTACACGTTTGGTACAGCCGAGCAGAAAGCCAAATACCTGCCCGGCATCCTTTCGGGCGACGACTGGTGGTGTCAGGGCTATTCGGAGCCGGGCTCTGGTTCGGATCTTGCCTCTTTGCGCACTAAGGCAGTGCGTGAGGGCGACGAGTATGTGGTCAACGGCCAGAAGACTTGGACGACGATGGCGCAGCATGCCGATTGGGGCTTCTTCCTTGTGCGCACCGCGCCAGACGCCAAGGCGCAAGAAGGCATCAGCTTCCTCCTTATCGACATGAAGACGCAGGGGATTACCGTGCGCCCGATCATCACGCTGGGCGGCGAACACGAGGTCAACGAAGTTTGGCTTGAGGACGTGCGCGTCCCGGTTGAAAACCGCATCTACGAAGAGAACAAGGGCTGGACTTGCGCCAAGTTCCTGCTGGCGCACGAGCGCACCGGAATCGCCGGAGTCGCGGCATCAAAGCGCGGTATCGAGAAGGTCAAGGACATTGCGCGCGCCGAGTTTGATGGCGAAAAGCCGTTGATCGCGAACGCGTTTTTCAAGCGCAAGATCGCCGAGCTGGAAATGGATCTGACCGCGCTGGAATATACCGAGCTGCGCAGCCTCGCCGGTGAAAGCGCCGGCAAGGGCCCGGGTCCGGAATCGAGCCTGCTCAAGATCAAGGGTTCGGAAATCCAGCAGCGGCTGACCGAACTGACACTGGAAGCAGTGGGCCACTACGGCGCACCCTATTTCCGTGGTTTCGGAGAGGGCGATAACGCTCACCCGATCGGGCCAGATTACGCCCACCGCGCAGCGCCCACATATTTCAACGCCCGCAAGACAACGATTTACGGCGGGTCGAATGAAATCCAGCGCAACATCATTGCCAAGATGGTGCTGGGGCTCTGATACGCATGCGGCCGCCGCGCCATAATGAGCGCGGCGGCCCACTTTTTGGGAAACGGGGATAATGGATTTCAGCTATACCGAGACGCAGGATATGCTGCGCGATACACTCGCGCGCTTTCTGGCCGACACTTATGGTTTCGAGACACGCAAGAAGATGCTCGCCGCGCCAGAGGGCCGCGATCCGGGCGTGTGGCGCGCTTTGGCGACCGAGCTCGGCATTCTGGGCGCTCCGTTTGCGGAGGAGCACGGCGGTCTTGGCGGCGGCGCGCTGGAAAATACGATCATGATGGAGGAGCTGGGCAAAGTCATCGCGATTGAGCCTTACCTTCAGACTGTGGTGATCGGCGGTGGGGCGATGAAGCACGCCGCCAAGCATGGTCATCGGCACATGGCAGAAGCCGTGATCCCTGAAATTATTGGCGGCAACGTCGTGATCGCTTTCGCCTATGCCGAGCCGCAGGGCCGTTACGATCTGGCCAATGTGCGCACCAGCGCAAAGGCAGATGGCACAGGCTATGTGCTGAGCGGTCATAAGGCGGTGGTCTATGCCGCACCTTGGGCAACGCATCTGCTCGTGACCGCACGCACCGGCGGCAGCAGCCGCGAGCGCGAGGGCGTGGAGCTGTTTTTGATTGACGCAGGGTTGCCGGGGATCGTGCGGCGCGATTACCCGACTGTCGACGGCTTTCAGGCCTCTGAAATCTATTTCGAGAACGTGGCAATCAGCGGTGACGCGCATGTGCCCGGCGGGATTGAGCTGATCGAGCAGCTGGTGGACGAAGCGACCGTGGCGGTGTGCGGCGAGGCTTGCGGGATCAGCCGCAAGCTCCACGAAGGCACACTGGATTATTCGAAGCAGCGCAAGCAGTTTGGGCAGCCGATCGGCAAGTTTCAGGTGCTGCAGCACCGCATGGCCGACATGTTCATCGAGGTCGAGCAGATCGCCTCGATGGCTCTGATGGGCACACTCAAGCTTGATTTGCCGGCGGCGGAGCGCAAAGCGGCGGTGAGCCTAGCCAAAGCCAAAGTCTCACGCTCGCTCAACTTTGTGGGGCAAAACGCGATCCAAACACATGGCGGCATCGGCATCACACAAGAGCTGGCGATCGGCCATTACTTCAAGCGCGGCACGATGATCGAGAACCAATTTGGCCCTGCCGATTTCCATTTGGGCCGGTTTGAAGACCTTACGCTGGGAGCCTGAGCTTCGCGTTTCTCCCATCTCCCAGCCCTCTCCCCTTAAGGGAAGAGGGCCAAGGATTACTATACCAGCCCGGATAGCCGCTCGCGGATGATGGCAATGGCGTGCGCTTCCCCCTCTCCCCGACACCAGTCTTTGTGATGGCCGGTATCGGGGGGCCTTTTTTGCCGGTTCCGGCGGCGCAATGGGCCGCCTGTTTTACGCCAAAATCAGGAAGTCGCCGAATGTCAGCGCGGGGTGCACCGTATCACCGATTGTGGCGATGAGGACTTGCGCCCGGCTGCCGGTGCCATCGGCGTCGTAGAAAAGGCTCCCGGTCGCTTGATTGTAGATGATCCGGTCTGTTGCATCGTGTGCTGCATTGCCGACATAGAAAGCATCGGTGCCGAGGTTACCAACATCGCCAAGCGTGGTGAAGATTGCCTTGCTAAAGGCAAACTTGTCGCCGTCTGCCGATGTAAAGTCGGTTACCACATCGACATTGGTGGTCGTATTTGGTCGGGTATCGAACACAAACGTATCAGCGCCAATTCCGCCGGTAAGTGTATCAGTGCCCAAGCCGCCTCTGAGCGTGTCATTGCCAGCGCCGCCGATGAGCGTGTCGTTACCGCCAAGACCGGAGAGAATGTTATCAGCGCCATTGCCGAGCAGCATATTGGCATCCCTGCTGCCGGTGCCGTTGCTCGCGGCGGTGCCTGTTAGCATCAGGTTCTCAATATTGGCACCAAGCGTGAAGGTGACCGA
>JBBRXQ010000079.1:0-8178 GCA_038238515.1 Sphingomonadales bacterium
CAAGAGCTCATCACTTGCCGAGCAGGATTTGCTGGTACAATATAATCTATTAACGAGAGAAGCCGATACAAGCCGTACCGTATATGACGGACTGTTGCAGCGCTATAAAGAGCTCAACGCTGCTTCGGGCATCAGCAGCAGCAACATATCCATTATCGATACCGCAGACGATCCTACAAGGCCAAGTTCGCCGAACCTGACCAAGAATCTCGCATTGGCTTTGCTCATAGGGTTGGCGGCGTCGGGTTTAGTTGTGTTCCTCAGAACACAATTCGATGATGCAATTCGCTTGCCAGAGGACATCGAGAGCAAGTTGCGCATGCCACTGCTTGGTGTGATCCCAACGACCAAAGACATTACGCCCGCCGTTGCAATGCTCGACCCCAAATCGACAATCAGCGAGGCGTACAATTCACTCCGCAGCGCATTGCTGTTTTCGTCGACAAACGGCGTGCCGAAAACCTTGCTCATTACAAGCTCGCAACCGTCTGAAGGCAAATCTACAACGAGCTTGTCAATCGGCATTGGCTTTGCGCGGCTTGGGCGGAAAGTGGTGATCATCGATGGGGATCTTCGTCGCCCCTCGCTGCATCGCCTTATCAACAGCGATAACACCCACGGGTTGTCGAGCTTGCTGACGTCGCAAGACTCGATTGAAGCCTCGTTGCGCCCGACACAGTATGAAAATCTTATGGCGATCACCTCGGGGCCGCTCCCACCGAGCCCGACCGAACTGCTCAGTTCCACCCGCATGCAGCAAGTTCTGGAAGATCTCGTCAACCGTTTCGATCTGGTGGTGGTAGACAGTCCCCCCGTGCTTGGGCTGGCTGACGCACCGCTGATGGCCGGTCTGGTTGAAGGCGTTGTGCTTGTGGTGCAATCAGAGCGCAGCCGCCGAGGCACGCTCAGATCATCGCTGCAGCGCCTACGCGCCTCACGAACCAATATCATTGGTGCAGTTCTGACTATGTTTGATCCAGAAAAAGTAGGCAATAAGTACTCTGAATATTATGGTTATAATTACTATCAGTATAAGTCTGAAGAAGATAGCTAAGTGATGCCTGTGTCAGTAACGGGCACGTGGAGCACGCTGCTTATTAAATGCGCTGCCTCCATTTTTTTGGTTAGCATTGGACTAGTTGCCTTGCTAAGTGGTACCGACCGTATCAGTTCGGATGTGTTGCGCTCACCGAACATTGAAGGCTGGCCTTACGACACTGGAGCAAGCAGGTCCCGTGCAGCGCAAACGCTGATAGGCACCGGGCCCATGCCAGCCATAAAACACGCTGAACGCGCCTTGTTAACAGACCCGCTTGACTCGACCGTTGTTGGGCTTTTGGGCCGGATCCAGTTGGTTGCGGGCAATGAAGCAGCGGCTACCTCAGCTTTCAAAGTGTCGGGGCAATTGGGTTGGCACGACACACTCACCCAAATTTACTGGATGGAGCAAGCCCTCAAGGTCGAAGATTTTAAGGTCGCCGCGACAAGGCTAGACGCCTTACTGCGCCAGGTTCCCAATATTGAAAGCCGCGACCAGCTAATCGCCTCCGTGCTGCAAAGTCCCGAAGGTAAAATCGAGGTCGCAAAGCGGATCAAACTTGCCCCTTCATGGGTGCCGATGTTTGCCACTCCTGCCGCGGAGGCAACGGCCGCACAGATTGGTGGTCGTGCTGAAGTTCTCCAGTTGGCAGGGCGCGGCGTTTTGGATTGCTATACTGCGGGGAAGCTTGTCAATCGGTTGGTCCGGTTCAACCTCGTGATGCCCGCGCAGGTGCTATGGCAGGCAAACTGCATGGAATCGCCAGCGTTGGTTTACGATGGCGGTTTCGATAAGCTCGATACCACACAATTCGTGACTGGCTTTGACTGGGATCTAGCTAATCGTGGCGATCTGGATGCGAGAATAACCGAATCACAGCCCGGGAACCGACTGCTGGCCCTCACGGTAAACGGGGCGAGCACCCAGCCTGTGGTGCGCCAGATGGTTGTGCTGCAGCCTGGGCGCTACCGATTGACCTGGCGCATGCCGGGCACAAGCGCACAATCAGCGCGCGCGCTGTCGGTGTCGCTAGCTTGCAATTCAGATTTGGCGAAGGCTAAAGTGGGCCAAGCCGCTGGCCCCAACAAAAGCTATTTCGTCGACTTCGTGGTGGACAACACTTGCCTTGCCCGCCGCCTAACTTTCTGGTTAGCGCCCAAGAACCCGATATCTCTAGATAACGTGGTGCTTAAAGGATTTTTCGGCTAATTTGGACCAACTGCAAGGAGCTTGCCTTTAGCGCGGCGGTCTTGGCTGCGGGGCATATTGGTAGCCCTACACGTTGCGTCGATAAACAATCGAAGCCTTGGGTCCGCATCGAGCTGGGCTGCATCAGCCCGTTCGCGTTCAAAGCCAAATCGGTATAAAGAGTTTTGACTGGCGCCAAACCATTACAAATCTGCGCAGGAGCAAAACTCCAGAAATATAATCGAATCTAGAAATGACGTATTTCTCTCATATGCCTGGTACGATACAACTGATTGGTTCTAATTATTTCGTTAGTCACATAATACGAAAAATTGGCAGATGCATCGATACATGTTCAACTGAGGTGCGTAGCGCTAAGAGAAAGTGTTCTAAACCCTAATGCGCGTTGTAATTGTCAGCCTCAACTATGCACCCGAAGAGATCGGCATCGGCCCCTATTCAACAGGTCTAGCCAGAGGCTTGGTTGGGCGCGGTATCTCCGCCACTGCCATTACCGGTCATCCCTATTATCCAAGATGGAAGGTCTTTCCGCAGTTTGTCGGCAAAGCCTGGGACCGTCGAACCGAGCATGGTGTGGAGATATGTCGCTGCCCGCATTACGTGCCTGCGCGCCCCACCGGGTTTCGTCGCACTCTGCACTTGCTCAGCTTTGGGTTGACGGCATTCGTCCCGGCACTTCGCGCCGCACTGAGGAAGCGGAGCGAGCGGCCCGATCTTGTGATTTGCGTCGTTCCGGCGCTGTTCAGTGTGCCTTGTGCATGGGTGCTAACCCGCCTTAGCGGGGCCAAACTCTGGATTCATGTTCAGGATTTCGAAATTGGTGCCGCCTTTGCCACTGGCTTGATCAAAGACGGAGCGCTTGGCGGGTTCGCGCGGTGGATGGAGAAGCGCTTGCTTCAATGCGGCGATATCGTTTCCTCGATCAGCCCACAAATGTGCGCGAAATTAAGCGAACAAGGGTGCGATCCAGGGCGTATCGTTGAACTGCGCAATTGGGCCAACGCGCCTGGCCGCGACCCCGATGCGGGGCAGTCTTATCGCGAGCAATGGGGTCTGGAGCACAAGCAGGTGGTTCTCTACTCGGGCAATATCGCGAACAAGCAGGGGATAGATATCATTGTCGATGTCGCGAGGCTTCTGGCTTGGCGCGAAGATATTGTTTTTGTCGTATGTGGCGAAGGGCCAAATCGCGCGAATCTTGAAGTTCGCGCACAAGGACTGACCAACATCCGGTTCCATGACTTGCAGCCGGCCGAGCGGCTTGGACAACTCCTTGGATTGGCCGCCGTCCACGTTTTGCCCCAGTTGCGCGGAACCGCCGACCTTGTTCTACCATCGAAGCTTGCGAACATGCTCGCATCGGCCCGGCCAGTGGTGGCGACCGCAGATAAAGGGACTGCGCTCTATGAGGAAGTTGAGGGCTGCGGTCTCAACATCCCGCCAGGCGACCCCGAGGCGATGGCAGCGGCGATCGAGCGATTGCTAAACGATGGAGCGCTTTACGCGCGGTTCTGCGCGGAAGCCTCGCAGCGCAGTATTTCTCGTTGGTCCTACGGCGGAGTGCTCGACAAACTGCAAAGTGAAATCGACCTATTGTTGCCAATAACGCAGCCATGATTGGCTCCAAACTGTTCGATTAAGGAACCACAAAGTGAATCTGAGATATCTGCCGCGCCGGGCACGCAAGCTCTGGCAACTTCTTCCGGACCCAATCTATCGGAAAGGACTGAAGTTTGGCGTTGCGGCGGCGGTCGAGCACATCGGCGCAATTCGCTCAACGCCTGCAGCCACAGTTATCGATGTCGGAGCCAATATCGGCCAGTTCTCGCTAATGACCCGCGCGATCCACCCGACAGCGATTATTCATGCGTTCGAACCGCTTCGCGAAATGGGCAATGCCTACGAAAAGCTCTTTGCAAGCGATTCGCGAGTCGTCCTGTATCGCTGTGCTGCGGGGGCGAGCGCATCAACTAGCGAACTGAACGTTTCAAAGCAGCCCGACAGTTCTTCACTGCTCCCTATTTCGGACCAGCAATCGGCGTTATTCCCAGGCACTGAGCAGGCGGGCATTGAGCGGGTTAAGGTGGAACGGATCGATGATCTGTTGGATGTCGCGGCGCTCCCCCGGCCCATTCTGGTCAAGCTTGATGTTCAGGGCTTCGAGCTAGAGGCGCTCAAGGGCATGCCCCGCGTGCTTGAACAAGCGCGCTGGGTCTATGTCGAAGTTTCATTTACCAGCTTCTACACCGGCCAGCCGCTAGCCAACGATATAACCCATTGGTTGAACCGGAACGGATTCGAACTTACGGGCATCTACAACACCACCTACTCGAGCAAAGGCGTCAATTTACAAGCCGACCTGCTGTTCACGCAGCTTGATCCATCAGCATAGGCCTGTGCGCAACGCGCGGAATGGAACAGAAAAATCGGAAAGCAGTCATACCCAAAAGCATGTTCACGCATCTGATACGCTGGAGAATTGGGGTTTGCATCGCAGCGCCGGGTAGGTAAGGAAATTCGCAGTTGCACAAGTTAGGCGTTGGGATTGAATATGGTTGATGCCACAGGAAAAGTAGCGCTGATTACTGGGGTTACTGGCCAAGATGGTGCCTATCTGGTGCGGCTTCTGCTCGAAAAAGGGTATATTGTTCACGGAATGAAGCGCCGGTCTTCTTCATTCAACACTGGACGTATTGAAGATATATATGAAGACCCACACGTTGAGCACAAGCGTTTGCATTTGCACTACGGCGATCTGACCGACTCGACCAATCTGATTAGGATCGTGCAGGAGGTGCAGCCTGACGAGATATATAATCTTGCCGCGCAGAGCCACGTCCAAGTTTCGTTTGAAACACCGGAATATACCGCCAACGCAGACGCTATCGGGACCCTCCGGCTGCTTGAGGCAATCCGCATCCTCGGGCTTGAGCGCAAGACCCGGTTTTACCAAGCCTCGACTTCCGAACTCTACGGCCTTGTGCAGGAAGTGCCGCAGCGCGAAACCACTCCGTTCTATCCGCGCTCGCCGTATGGGGTAGCTAAGCTCTACGGGTACTGGATCGTGGTGAATTACCGCGAGGCCTATGGCATGCACGCATCGAACGGCATCCTCTTCAACCACGAAAGCCCGCTGCGCGGAGAGACCTTTGTCACCCGCAAAATCACGCGCGCGGCGGCAGCAATTGCCCTCGGGCGGCAGGAGCGCGTCTATCTCGGCAATCTCGATGCTAAGCGCGATTGGGGCCATGCGCGTGAGTATGTGCGCGGAATGTGGATGATGATGCAACAGGACGAGCCTGACGATTATGTTCTGGCGACTGGTGTCACAACTGAAGTGCGGGAGTTCGTCCGCTGGGCGTTTGAGGACGCAGGTATTCCAATCGATTTCAGCGGAACAGGCGTCGACGAGCGCGGCATTTGCCGCAAAACTGGCAAATGTGTAGTTGAAATCGATCCGCGATATTTTCGCCCGACTGAGGTCGATTTGCTGATCGGCGATCCGGCCAAGGCGCGGCAAAAGCTCGGATGGTCGCACGAGACCTCCGCTCGCGAACTGGCGCGCGAAATGGTTATGGCCGACCTTGAGATCATGCGCGATGCGCCGATTGGCAAGGATGCCTAATCCCTCGCCTATGCTGGCTGGAGTGTTGATATGGTGACCTCTGAGCTTTTCAGCTTAGCCGGAAAGCGCGTTTACGTTGCTGGTCACAAAGGCATGGTTGGCTCGGCAATAGTGCGGCGCTTGGCACAGGAGCGCTGCGAAGTGCTTACCGCCGATCGCTCGGTCGATCTGCGTGAGCAAGCGGCGGTGCGCACGTGGTTCGCCCAAAGCTGTCCGGATGTTGTGATTATCGCCGCTGCCAAAGTCGGCGGAATACTGGCGAATGACAGTTTTCCAGCGCAGTTTCTCTACGATAACCTGATGATCGAAGCGAACCTGATCGATGCTTCATACCGGGCTGGGGCAGAGAAAGTCCTTTTCCTCGGCTCGTCGTGTATCTACCCCAAGTTCGCTGCACAGCCGATCCGCGAGGAGGCCTTGCTCACCGGGCCACTTGAACCCACGAATGAATCATACGCAATTGCCAAGATTGCCGGGATCAAGCTTTGTCAGGCTTATCGCCGCGAGTATGGTTGCGACTACATCTCGGCTATGCCCACGAACCTCTACGGCCCCGGTGATAATTACGATCTGCGATCGAGCCATGTCTTGCCCGCCCTCATTCGCAAAGCCTACGAAGCACGCGAAGCCGGGGCTGCGAGTATGGAGATCTGGGGCAGCGGGACCCCGCGACGCGAGTTTCTTCATACCGATGACTTGGCCGAGGGGTGCGTTTTCCTGCTGAAGCACTATTCAGGCGAGGAGCACATCAACCTTGGTTCCGGCACAGATATCACAATCGGCGAGCTTGCGGCGCTAGTTTGCGATATCGTCGGGTTCAGTGGCATGATTACGCGCGACACGTCGAAACCTGATGGCACCCCGCGTAAATTGATGAGCGGCGAGAAAATCGCGGCGATGGGCTGGTCGCCGCGAATTTCATTGCGCGAAGGCATAGCTAACGCCTTTCGCAACTTTCTCGATGGCCAAGTCAAAGAGAGCGGCAACCGGCCGAGCCCATTTATCGACCACTCAGGTTCTTAGCCCACATAATACGCAAATCTGTAGGTAGTGCTTGCGGTTAGGGCCGTTCCCGTTCTGATTCTCCACGATGCTGTGCCCATATCTGCAGGGTCAGCAAAAACTCCAGATGCCCCAACATTGGCGGTTGCAGCGCCAATCACTGCGGTTTTGGGAGCGGAGCCCCAAGGATTGCCAAACGTGATCGTGGCCAGAATTCCGGTTGTCGGCGCGGTGCCGGCGGTGAGCGTGATCACGCCCTGCTGATCGTTGCCTGCAATCGTAACTGTGGGACTAGTGCCCGCCGCAGCGCCCGCTGCAATGGTGGCGACAGCCAAGGATGAAAACGTCAAATGCCCGTCCACAACCAGCGTTCCCGGCGGGCTGCTGATGGCAGGGGTATATGCAGCCGTGGCCCCGCCCGCATCGTAGAAAAATGGCGTGACAAGCCCCGTTGCAACCGAGGTTGCTGTGGTAGTTCTCAGAAGATCGTAAGTAACTGCCCCATCCAGCGGCATACCAGTTAGAAGATTTCGTGAGGAACCGGCAAGCGAGGCAGGACCATTGGTGATTGTTGTTCCCGCGCTGGGCAGCGACTTGTTTCCATCCTTATCGACTGCGACCCAAAAGTAAGTGTAGGCAGTAAGTCCGCTACCGCCGCGCGTAACAGTTGGCGCAGCTGGCGTGCCGAGAGCACGGATGCGTTGCGCCCCGTAAGGTGATACTGTGTCAAGACCCGGCCTGCCATATATAAGCGCCGGCATGTTATCTTTGTCTTGAAAACAGACCCGCCCGGTGTTGGTATCGCGGGAAAAGAAACCAACATCCATCTTTGCTTGGCCGGGAGTAGTATCAGGATAAAGACCTGTTGAATAGGCGTAGTCAGTAACATTGTTCACGAAGGTACGTACGCCAAGATCATTAACAGCATACAAACTTCCTGCATTTGGCGTCAGATAAATATATGTATCAACAACATTGGAATTTATCAAAACTTGATTTGTTACATATCCCCGGCGATTCCCAGTAAATGTATTACTATTTGTCAGACCATAGGTTCCAGAGGTGTTGCTAAACACTACAGCCGCTTTGCCCAGCGTGGTATCGATAACGACGTTTTCAATGCGATTGTAGCGATTAAGACCCGTTTGTCCCGCAGGGGTATCAATTAGTACAGCACGATTAGCGTTTACTGTTTCCGTGCCGGTATGAGACTCAAAGTAAATATTGCGGCAAACATGCTGTCCGGTGTCAGCCGTCGAGCCGTTGACTACACTGTTGGTGATCAGCAGGCAGCCTTGGGCAC
>JBBRXQ010000080.1:0-8177 GCA_038238515.1 Sphingomonadales bacterium
ATAGTCGCCGCGGCCCACCCAAAGTCCGGGATCGCCGAGCGGCAGCGCGCGGCGCGGAGCGAATGCGGCGATTTTCGTAGGCAGGATATAGGGGTCGCGGGGGAGCAGATCGATCGACCCGGCCGGCGGCAGTGAGCTGGTCGTATCCATAATTGGGCCATAGTCTTTAGGGAGATCGAAGGGTTTGTCAGGTGCGACAATTTGCGAGTTTTCCGGGTGCGCTAGTGGCTGGTCCGGTGTCTTAACCTCAGGAATCGGGCTCGGCGGGGTCTGGGGCGTGACAATAGTCGCTTTGATAGCCTCTGGGATGATCTTGCCGATAATGCCGCCAGTGAAGGTCGAGAGCAGCGCCGCCGCTATTCCCGCCTGCAAGGCCGCCACCGCAAGTCCGGTGCTGATGTTGGTGCGCTGTGATCCGTTATAACCGTATGGCATGGTTCACCTCTCCAATTTGGCCGCCCTCGTAAATGGAGCGATCCGATTACGCGGATTGCGTAATGGTGTATCATTACCATGCTACCGCGGGGCCGCAAAGTAAAAACTCAACTGAAAGAGTTGAATTAGAGGCGGGCGGTAGCGGTGCAAGCTTGACCAAAGCTCCGAAAGCCCGTAGTGACGCGGCTTCCCGGAGGAAGGCTTGCCCAACCACCGGATATTAGAGCTGAACATTGCCGGTTTGCATGTTGGGCCCGGGGTGGCAGAATTTCTGGCATTTTAAGGCGCAGTAAGGTGGTGGTAGAATGTCCGAATCGGGCATTCGATCACCCCGCGGCATCCGTCAAAGTAACCCGGTCCTTTTGGGTGCGGGTGGAGTGTTTTCAGTTCGCGCAGCGATGCGGCGGCTTGCCTATGGGGCAGGGTGCCAAGCAGGTGCCGCAGTTTGCGGTCAGCCTTCGTGTTGTGCGAATGCCCGAAACCTTCATCCTGATCCGGCAGTACCACCAACCAAGGTGAAGTCTTTTCATGCCCACAATTAACCAGCTGGTCCGCAAGGGTCGCGAACCGCAGAAGGTCAAGTCAAAGGTCCCTGCGATGGAGCAAAACCCGCAAAAGCGCGGTGTTTGCACACGCGTTTACACCACAACCCCTAAGAAGCCGAACTCGGCGCTTCGCAAGGTTGCCAAGATTCGTCTGACCAATCAGCGCGAAGTGATCTCGTACATTCCGGGCGAGGGCCACAATCTTCAAGAGCACTCGGTGGTGCTGATCCGCGGAGGCCGCGTCCGCGATCTTCCCGGCGTTCGCTACCATGTGCTGCGCGGCGTGCTCGACACACAGGGCGTGAAAAACCGCAAGAAGAGCCGCTCGAAGTATGGCGCCAAGCGTCCTAAGTGATCCGCGTGTGGCGGATCGCGTTAAGCGGTTCGCCCCTCTGATACCCCTGGCCGCTTAGCAACTCCGCCCATCGAAGGGTAGGGGCCGCGTGCCGGGAAAGTGAGAAGGAATTCAAGATGTCACGTCGTCGTCGTCCCGAAAAGCGCATCATTCTGCCAGATCCAAAATTTGGCGATCAGACTTTGTCGAAGTTCATGAACAACCTCATGCTCGACGGCAAAAAGTCGATCGCAGAAGGCATCGTGTATGGCGCGATGGAAGTTATGCAGACCCGTTCAAAAGCGGATCCGATCCAGCTGTTTCATGATGCGCTCAACAATGTCCGCCCCCAGATCGAGGTGCGTTCGCGCCGCGTTGGCGGAGCCACCTATCAGGTTCCGGTCGAAGTGCGCAGCGAGCGCGCTCAGGCTCTGGCGATCCGCTGGTTGATCACCGCCGCGCGCAATCGCAGCGAAACCACGATGGCGGCGCGTCTTTCGGGCGAATTGCTTGACGCGGCCAACAATCGTGGCAACGCAGTGAAAAAGCGCGAAGATACACACCGTATGGCCGATGCCAACCGTGCATTCAGCCACTATCGCTGGTAATCGCGGCGCACTGATCGGCCCCTTCATGAAGAGGGGGGCGTCTTTAAACGGTCACGCAACTCACCATATGGAGCGGGCTTGAAACTAACCGGTCATTGCGACCGAAACGTCAAGTCCCTCCGAACCCAAGGAACTTCTCATGGCACGTAGCCATCCGCTCTCGATGTACCGGAATATCGGCATCATGGCGCACATCGACGCTGGCAAAACCACGACGACTGAGCGCATTCTGTTTTACACCGGCAAGTCCTACAAAATTGGCGAAGTGCACGATGGCGCGGCGACGATGGACTGGATGGAGCAGGAGCAAGAGCGCGGGATCACGATCACTTCGGCTGCGACCACATGTTTTTGGGGCGATTACCGCATCAACATAATCGACACCCCCGGCCACGTCGATTTCACGATTGAAGTCGAGCGCAGCTTGCGCGTGCTCGATGGCGCGGTGGCATGTTTTGATGGCGTTGCCGGCGTTGAGCCGCAGTCGGAAACCGTGTGGCGTCAAGCTGATAAGTATGGCGTGCCGCGCATGTGCTTCATCAACAAGCTTGATCGCACCGGCGCAAACTTCAAATATTGTGTGCAGTCGATCATCGATCGTCTGGGTGCCAAGCCTGCCGTCCTTTATATTCCGATCGGCATCGAGGCCGAGCTTAGAGGTCTGGTCGATCTGGTTGAAAACCGCGCGATCATCTGGAAGGACGAATCGCTCGGCGCAGAGTTCTTCTACGAAGAAATTCCTGAGGATTTGGCCGATGAGGCCGCGCTTTATCGCGCCGAACTGATCGAACTGGTGATCGACCAGGACGATGACGCGATGGAGGCATACCTCGAAGGCAACGAGCCCGACGTGGCCACGCTCAAGGCCTGCATCCGCAAGGGCACGCTGGCGCATGCCTTCGTGCCCGTGGTCTGCGGTTCGGCATTTAAGAACAAGGGTGTTCAGCCGCTGCTCGATGCCGTGGTCGACTATCTGCCTTCGCCGCTCGACATCGAAGACGTGCAGGGCGTTAAGATGGACAGCGACGAGAAGGACAGCCGCCCTCCCACGGATGAGGCGCCGTTCTCGGCGCTCGCGTTCAAGGTGATGAACGATCCCTTCGTAGGCACGCTCACCTTCATCCGCATCTATTCGGGCGTGTTGACCAAGGGCACCTATCTAAACTCGGTCAAGGACCGGAAGGAGAAGGTCGGCCGCATCCTCGAAATGCACGCCAACGACCGTAAGGACATCGACGAAGCCTTTGCCGGCGACATCGTTGCGCTGGCTGGCATGAAGGAAACCACCACCGGTGACACATTGTGCGCCGAGCGTCAGCCGATTGTGCTGGAGCGGATGGAATTCCCCGAGCCAGTGATCGAGCTGTCGGTTGAGCCAAAAACCAAGGCCGATCAGGAAAAGATGGGCATCGCGCTCAATCGTCTTTCGGCAGAGGATCCATCGTTCCGCGTCTCGACCGATCACGAATCGGGCCAAACGATCATTAAGGGGATGGGCGAGCTTCACCTCGACATCATCGTTGACCGTATGCGCCGCGAATTTAAGGTGGAGGCCAACGTCGGTGCGCCGCAAGTGGCCTACCGCGAATACCTCGCCAAGCCGGTGGACGTTGATTACACCCACAAGAAGCAATCGGGCGGCACCGGCCAGTTTGGCCGCGTGAAGGTTAAAGTAACGCCCGGTGAGCGTGGTTCGGGCATCATCTTTAAGGATGAGATCAAGGGCGGTAACATTCCCAAGGAATTTATCCCTTCGATCGAAAAGGGCTTCCGCGAAACAGCCGCTTCGGGCTCGCTGGTCGGCTTCCCGATCATCGACTTTGAGATCGTGCTGTATGACGGCGCTTACCACGACGTCGACTCCTCGGCTCTGGCGTTCGAAATCGCAGGCCGTGCCGCCATGCGCGAAGTCGCTCAGAAATCGGGTATCAAGCTGCTTGAGCCGATCATGAAAGTCGAAGTCGTCTCGCCAGAGGATTATCTGGGCGATGTCATCGGCGACATGAACAGCCGCCGCGGGCAGATCCAGGGTACCGATAGCCGGGGCAATGCCCAGGTTGTTGAGGCATTGGTCCCCTTGGCAAACATGTTCGGCTACGTGAACACGCTCCGCTCGTTCACCCAAGGCCGGGCGAATTACTCAATGTTTTTCTCCCATTATGACGAAGTCCCGGCAAACGTTGCCGCCGAAGTTAAGGAAAAGCTCGCCTAAAGCGAGTTGGGGTCAAGGAGAAGCTTGCCTGATCGATATGATCGGGCTAGTGGCGGCCCCTGCATTTCGAGCGGTCCCCGAAAGGGGCCGCTTCCAACAGCAATCAACAATTAGCGAAAAGAAGGTTTGAGCAATGGCTAAGGCGAAGTTTGAGCGGACCAAGCCGCACTGCAATATCGGCACCATCGGTCACGTTGACCATGGCAAGACCACGCTGACCGCAGCGATCACCAAGGTGTTGGCTGAGACGGGCGGCGCGACGTTTACCGATTATGCAAATATCGATAAGGCGCCGGAAGAGCGCGCACGCGGCATCACCATCTCAACGGCTCACGTTGAGTATGAGACTGCAAACCGTCACTACGCGCACGTCGATTGCCCAGGCCATGCTGACTATGTGAAGAACATGATCACCGGCGCTGCACAGATGGACGGCGCGATCTTGGTAGTGAATTCGGCAGACGGCCCAATGCCTCAGACCCGCGAGCACATCCTGCTGGCGCGTCAGGTCGGCGTGCCTGCTCTGGTGGTTTACATGAACAAGGTCGATCAGGTCGACGACGATGAAATCCTCGAGCTGGTAGAGCTGGAAATGCGCGAACTGCTTAGCTATTATGGCTTTGAGGGCGATGACATTCCGTTCGTCAAGGGTTCGGCGCTGGCTGCTCTCGAAGGCCGCGACGATCACATCGGCAAGGAATCGATCTACGCCTTGATGAAGGCTGTCGATGAGTGGATCCCGCAGCCTCCTCGCCCAACCGACCGTCCGTTCCTGATGCCAGTCGAAGACGTGTTCTCGATCTCGGGTCGCGGCACAGTTGTGACCGGCCGTGTCGAGCTTGGCATCGTCAAAGTGGGCGAAGAAGTTGAGATCGTCGGTCTCAAGGACACGCAGAAGACCGTCGTCACCGGCGTCGAAATGTTCCGCAAGCTGCTCGATCAGGGTGAAGCCGGCGACAACATCGGCGCGCTGGTTCGCGGCGTGAAGCGCGAAGACGTTGAGCGCGGTCAGGTTCTCTGCAAGCCCGGTTCGGTTACACCGCACACCGAGTTCACCGCTGAAGTCTATGTGCTGTCGAAGGAAGAGGGCGGCCGTCACACGCCATTCTTTGCCAACTATCGCCCGCAGTTCTATTTCCGCACAACCGACGTCACCGGCGAAGTGATCCTTCCCGAGGGCACTGAAATGGTGATGCCGGGCGACAACCTCAGCTTGGCTGTTAAGCTGATCGCTCCGATCGCGATGGATCCGGGTCTGCGCTTCGCAATTCGCGAAGGTGGCCGTACTGTCGGTTCAGGGGTTGTCAGCGCAATCACGAAGTAATATAGGCCGCGCTCCGGCGGGGGATTCGTTTCCCCCGCCGGTCGGTTTTTTTTGTTACGCAGCTCAGATTTTTCGGATCAGTCGGCCCGCTCTTCCCCGCGCTTCACAAAGCTGGGATGCAGGTGAGAGGGCAGAGCGACTGGTCTTTTTGTTTCGCTCTTTCGCATCGGTAAACGGACATGGAAGCCCAGAATATCCGCATTCGCCTTAAGGCCTTTGATCATCGCGTGCTTGATCAAGCCACTGGTGAGATCGCAGACACCGCACGCCGCACAGGCGCGCTGATCCGGGGCCCCATTCCGCTTCCGACGCATATTGAAAAGTTTACCGTGAACCGCGGCCCGCACGTCGATAAAAAGTCGCGCGAGCAGTTCGAGGTTCGCACCTACAAGCGGTTGCTCGATATCGTGCAGCCAAACGCCGCCACCGTAGACGCGCTGATGAAGCTTGACCTTGCTGCTGGCGTCAACGTTGAGATCAAACTGGCGTAAGCCATGCGCTCCTGCTTCGGCGGGAGCACCAAAGTTTCCGGGGCTTTTGCCGCGTTGACATTGGGATACCTCCGGTGCCGTCTTCCCTCGGGCGAGACACAGTCGGGCAAGCGTCCCCCGTTCGCTCCTGCCTCTGGCGGGAGCATTTAGCCCGGACGGGGCTCGTTTCACACTACGGGCTGAACATGCCTCTGGGGATGGTCCCCACAGGCCTCTGGTGGAGTAAAGGTGATGCGCACAGGCGTTATCGCTAAAAAAGTCGGGATGACCCGCATATTCCAGGACGACGGACGGCATGTGCCGGTTACCGTCTTGGCGCTCGAAAATTGCCAAGTGGTCTCGGTCCGCACCGAAGATGTCGATGGTTACGTTGCTGTGCAGCTCGGATCGGGCGTGGCCAAGCAAAAGAACGTCGCTAAGCCGCAGCGCGAGCATTTTGCCAAAGCGCAAGTCGAGCTTAAGATGGAAGTTGCCGAGTTCCGCGTATCTGACGATGCGTTGCTCGAAGTTGGCTCAACCATCGCCGCTTCGCACTTCGTTAATGGGCAATATGTCGACATCACCGGCCACACGCAGGGCAAGGGCTTTGCGGGCGGCATGAAGCGTTGGGGCTTCGGCGGTATGCGCGCCACACACGGCGTTTCGATCTCGCATCGTGCGCTTGGTTCGACTGGCCAACGCCAGGATCCGGGCCGCGTGTTCAAGAACAAAAAGATGGCCGGCCACATGGGCGACCGTCAGCGCACTCAGCAGAACCTCGAAATCGTCCGCACGGATGATGAGCGCGGTTTGATATTCGTGAAGGGCTCGGTCCCCGGCAGCAAGAACGGTTGGCTGCTCGTTCGCGATGCGGTCAAGATCGATCGCCACGCCGAAGCGCCTTACCCCGCTGGCCTTAAAGTGGCTGCTAACGTCAATGATCCGGCTGTAGCCGACGCTCCGGTTGAAGAAACCGTGATCGTTGAGACTGCCGCCGATGGTCAGGAGGGCTAAATCATGAAGGTTCAAGTCCTCAACCTCGATGGATCTGCCGCAGGCGATCTGGAACTTTCGGACGATGTGTTCGGCCTCGCGCCGCGCGCTGATATCCTTCACCGCGTTGTCACTTGGCAGCTCGAAAATCGTCGCGGCATTGCACGCGGCGCTCGCGAGCGATCGGATGTGGCGCGCACCGGCAAGAAGCTGGGCAACCAGAAGGGCGGCGGTACCGCTCGTCACGGCGACCGGGCAGCACCGATCTTCATCGGCGGCGGCAAGGCGCACGGTCCTCGCGTTCGTGAGTTCGATGTCTCACTGAACAAAAAGATCCGCGCGCTAGGCCTTAAAATGGCGCTTTCGTCTAAGGTCGCTAATGGCTTGGTGGTGATCGACACGCTCGATATGGCCGATGCCAAGACCAAAACGCTCGTTGGCACGCTGGCCAAGCACAGCTTTGGCCGCAAGGTGCTGATCGTTGATGGTGAAGCTGTGAACGAGGGTTTTGCTCTCGCCGCGCGCAACATCGTCGGCGTGAACGTAATGCCAGCGATTGGCGCGAACGTTTACGACATCCTGAAGCATGATACGCTGGTGCTCACGCGCGCTGCGGTCGAAAAGCTGGAGGCACGTTTCAATGGCTAAAGACGCAATTGATACGCGTCATTACGACGCGATCCTCTCGCCACACATCACCGAGAAGTCGACCCTGCTCAGCGAGCACAATGCGGTTGTCTTCAAGGTAGCTGGCGGCGCGACCAAGCCTGAGATTAAGGCTGCGGTTGAAGCACTGTTCAGTGTGAAGGTGACCAGCGTGAACACGCTGACGCAAAAGGGCAAGACCAAGCGTTGGAAGGGCAAGCCCTACCGCCGGTCTGACTTCAAGAAGGCCGTCGTTACGCTGGCTCCCGGCCAGTCTATCGACGTCACCAGCGGGATCTGAGGCGCACCATGGCACTCAAGCATTATAATCCAACCAGCCCCGCACGGCGCGGCCTGATCCTCGTCGACAAATCGTCGCTGTGGAAGGGCAAGCCGGTTAAGGCGCTGACCGAAGGCAAGTCGAAAACCGGCGGCCGCAACAACAAGGGCCATGTGACTTCACGCGGCATCGCGGGCGGTCACAAGCAGAAGTATCGCTTCATCGACTTTAAGCGCCGCAAGTGGGATTCGCCCGCTACCGTCGAGCGTTTGGAATACGATCCAAACCGCACCGCGTTCATCGCGCTGGTGAAGTATGAAGATGGCGAACA
>JBBRXQ010000081.1:0-8143 GCA_038238515.1 Sphingomonadales bacterium
CCGGAGCGGCGGCCGGTGCAGCAGGGGCTGCAGGCACCACCGCGGCCGGACTGACCGCAGCCGAAGCCGCAGCAGCGGCGGCCGCGGCAACCGCCGGTGCGGGCGGCGCAGGCGCGGCACTGGGCGGGGCCGCGGGTACGGGCGCGGCGGGCGCATTTGGCAGCAGTGCGGCGCTCGGGAGCGGTTTAGTCGGCGCGGGCGCGGGCTATTCCAGCACGGCCGGACTGAGTGCTGCAGAACTTGCCGCGTTGCAACTGGGCACGGGCGGGGCGGGCGGAGCCAGCGCAGCGCTAGGCGGCGCGGGTACGGCCGGAGCTGGTGCGTTCGGCTCGCATGCAGCACTGGGCAGCGGTCTGTACGGGGCCGATGCGGGACTCACCGCGGGCTCGCTCACACCGGGCATTGGCGGCGGATTAGGCATGACGGGGGCCTCCACGTTCGGGCCGGCCGGGGGCACTCTGGGCGGCAGTTTTGGAACAGGTCTAGGCGAGGCGGCCTTTGGCGGGAACGTTGCAGGGACCGCACCGGGCGTGTTGAACGGTACCAGCGTAACAAGCGGCCCGGACTATCTGCGGCTCTTGCAGCAATCCAATCAGGCGCGTTCCAGCATGGATACGCAGCGCCGCCAAGCGATAGCCAATCATCCTAATTCAGCGGGTATGCAACGCATGATGCAGGCTCAGGATGCCGGATCGAGCTTTGCGGCATCCAGCCCGTATAACCAGGGCTTGCTTATGGCCAAGCCGCGCGATAGTCGTGAGGCGCTGCGCCAAGCCCTTGGACTACTCGGTTAAGGCAAATCCACAATGGGACTTCTCGACGATTTTGATTCCTTGCCGCAGAACCAGCGCCAGGCGATGACACAGGGACTGCTGTCAGCAGGACTGGGAATCCTCGCCAACAATTACGGCCACCGCGGCCAGTTGGGACCAGCACTGGGTGCGGGCGGTGCTGAAGGGCTGCAGGCCTATCAGGGTGCGCTCACCGCGCAACAGCATGGTCTGCTCGCCGCGCAACAGTTGAAGGATGCGCAGCTCGGCAATCAAATGAAATCGCTGCAGTTCGATCAACTTAAAATGAATCTCGCGCGCGACGCGCGCATCCGTGAGCGAGAGCGCTTGTTACCGAGCGGCGCCCCTGGTGCGGTCGCACCTACGCCCGCGCCTCAATCGGGAATGTTCGCACCGCCCCCCTCGCCGCTTGCGCCCATGTCGGGCGGGGTAATGGAGATGGGGGCAGGCGCTCCTATCTCGCCCGCACCCAGCGTACCGCGCATGACTGCCCCTGGGGGGTCGGTCCAACAGACCGCGGTGCAACGGCTCCTAGCGATGGCTCAGATCCGCCACGAGGAAAACGACCCGGAAGGCGCGCAAAAACTCTGGGATGCAGCGGCGAAGCTTCAGCCCAAGTTCAAGCCTGAGTTGATTACAGACGCTAATGGGAACCTCAATGCCCTAGACGAGCAAGGCAATCTCACGCAGCTCGCGGTCAAACGAGCCCCCGAAGTGGGCCATATCGAGACGATCACCGGACCAAACGGCTTACCGCAGCGCGTGGCGCTCGATAAACAGGGCAACACTATGCGCGAGCTCGGCCCGACGTACGCGCCGGAGTTCGATCCACGCACGATTCCCACGAAGGTCGAGCTGGAAAAACAGCTCTTTCCCTACAAACACGCCGTGAGTGCGGCCGGCGCCTCGCGCCAGATCACGAACGTGAACGCTTACGCGCCCGCCTCCGAAGAGGCGCAAAAAGAGTTTATGAAGGACATGAGTAAGGAGCGCGGCGCCTTGCAGTACGCGCCCACGGCGCTCGCCAACATCGAGCGCGCCAAGGTGCTCGTGAAAAATAATCCCTTCGTGGGCTCCGGGGCTGAGCAAAAGCTCGGCGTGGTGAAGTTCCTGAACAATAACCTGGGGATGTCCGTCTCCACCGAAGGTGTGAAGAACGCCGAGGAACTGCGCTCGCGCCTCTTTATGGGCGTGATGGACAACTTGAAGAAAATGGACGCGCAGCCGTCCGAGCTACAGCAGCAAGTGTTGCAAGACTCGCTAGGGCGCATCAACACCGATCCGGGGGCGTTGCCGCGTGTGCTCGATGTGTTCGGCGGCATCATTAAACAAAAGGGCGAGATTTATAACCGCCGCGCGAAAAGCGCCGAGAGCCGCGGGGTGAAATTCCCGGAAGATCCTTATGTAAGCCTCGATCCTGCTCCTATGGCGAGCGGCAACGCGCCTAGCGTGCGGCGCTATAACCCGGCTACCGGCAAGATCGAATAATGCCGCAGACCATCGAGGTACCGGGGTATGGGTCGGTCGAGTTTCCAGACTCGATGAACGATGCGCAGATCGTGGATGCGATTAAAGCGAACGCGCCCACGCCCTCGAAAGAAAAGCCTGGTGTTGGCACAACGATCATGCGCGGTGTCGGGCGCACGGTCGACCAAATCGGCGCAGGCATGAAACAGCTCTACTACGGCGCCACGGGGAATGATGAAGCCGCACTGCGCTTGACCGAGAATCAAAAAGGCCAGGACCTTATCTATGCCGATGCGACCCGTGCTCATCCGATCGCAGCGGCCATCGGCGAAGCGGCCCCTACGATGGCACTTCCGTTGGGGGGCGCGGTGCGCGGCGTGGGCCTCTTGGGAACCTCCATGCTGGCAGGCGCCCTGCCTGGAGCGCTTGAGTACGGCAGCGCCGCCGAGCGCGGCACGCGCGGGGTGCTGGGCGCAGCAGGCGGCTTACTCGGCGCGGGGGCGGGTGGACTTGTTACGCGCGCGTTAAAACCCGGCCAGTCGCTCTTGAACGCCACCGGGCAAGAGGCGGTGCAAGCGGGCGAGCGCATGGGTATGAATCTCACGGCCGGCATGACGACGGGCAACCGCGCCATGCAACAGCTCGAGGCGGTGCTCGCGCGCACGCCTGGCGCCTCGGGTTATATGCAAGGCATCGAGCAGACAAATAATGCCGCGCTCAATCGAGCGGCGGCAACGGCAATGGGCGAGACGGGCGACGAGATCACTCAGGGCACCTTTGCCGCGGCGCGCGCCCGCACGGGCGGGGAATTTCAGCGCTTAGCGGGCAAGACGACCGTGGGTCTGGGCGATGATTTCGTCAACGCACTTGCGAAGGTAGAAGGCGCGAATAAACAACTGGGCGCCTTTGCCTCCCCCGAGATCAATACGCTCGTGGATAAAGGTCTCGATCTGGCGGTATCGGGCCACCTTGCAGGAAGCGCTTATCAGACGCTTCGCTCACGTCTATCCGCACGCGCGGCCGATGCGTTTGGGAACGGCAATTCCGAAGTCGGCACGGCACTCAAAGCATTACGAGATGGGCTGGATGAATCAGCGCGCGCGGGAATGTCCGCTGCTGATCGCGAAGCATGGGACGTGGCCCGCAAGCAATGGGCCAATATGCGCGTGCTGGAAAAAGGCAAAGTGGTCGAAGGCGGCAATGTGAGCGCGGCGCGCACCGCAAGCGCGCTGCAGCAAGCCAATCCCGTGCTCTACAAGGGCGGGCAGCTCGATACACCGCTTGCGGATATCGCCCGAATTGGCGAGGTGTTCAAACCCATCGCCAATTCGGGCAGCCCTGAGCGCATAGCGATGCACAACATGATGTTCGGTAATCCCATTACCGGGGTGCCCGTGACAGGCGCGGCGTATCTCGCGCGCCTGGCCTATATGAATCCGGCCACGCAGCGCTATCTGACTCACGAGCTTTTCAATCTCAGTCCTAGAGCGATCCAAAGCGGGCAAGTCGCGGGCGGGTTGCTCGGTGGCGCCGGCCCCAATGCCGCGCTCTACGGATTACTCACCGAGTAGCGCACCACCACTTCCGCATAACCAGGCCGCCGTTCAGGCGGCTTTTTTATTATCCAGCGTCACGGAAAAACAAATGCCCGTTCCCACCACCATCGCCAGTTTATCGACCGATCCGGCTCTGAATGCCCCGCCCGGCGCGGAGTCGATCGCCAACAATCTCGATGACTACATTCGCCAGTGTTTCTCCTTTATACGCCAGCTCTCGGATCTGATCGCGATCCTGCAAGGCGCGCCGGGATCCCCCGTGCAGTATGTCCCGCTCGGCGGGAATGTGACCATGACCGGCCCGCTCACCTTGTCCGGGGCGCCGCAGACCGACAACCAAGCGGCCACGCGTCGGTTCACCCTAGACGGAGATACCGCCGTGCTGGGGGTGGCCAATCAAGCGGCTAGTGCGTCGGGTGCGGCGCAGAACTCGGCCAACGTGGTGGGCGCCGCGGTATCGGCACTGCAGACGACGGTCGCTGGCGTCTCGGCGAGTGCCACCGCAGCGGGTGCGCTGGCCGGCTCGGCTACAGCCACCGCGAACGCTGCAGCGCAGACGGCCGCCTCGGCGTTCAACGTGGCCTCCACCGCAGCCCAGGCTGGCCAGAACATCGGCGGGGGCACGGGCAATCCTTATTACGATAAAAGCGGGCAGACACTGCGCTATCGCACGCTGGTAGGTGCGCCGAGTACGCTCGATCTGAATTTGCCGGCCGGCCCCGGACACAGCTATATCGAGGCGATCGATTCGGGTGCGCAAATCATCGTGCGCCTGCGCCTGGCCCCGCCCCTGAATACGGGCGATGCGGGCGGTGCGGCCTAGTGGATAGCGCCGGGTGGGTGGCGCTCATCGGCTTTTTCGGGGTGATCGCCACGCAAATATTTACCGTTGTGAAAGCGTCCAACGAGCGGCGCTGGGCGCGCGAGGATGCGGCCATCACGGCTGCGGCGCTTGCGGCCAAGACAGAAGCCGCCGCGCGCGATCTCGCCGCGCAAACCGCGCAGGCGGCGCGTGACCTGGTGAACAAAACCGAGACGGTCGCGCAGGATCTCGCGCACCAGAACAGCGTGCTCCATCACGAGGCGCTCGCGCAACGCACCCGGATCGAAGCGGCTTTGATCGAGAACACCGCGCTTACCCAAGCGGTGGGCGAAAAAGCCGATGCGGCCTATCACGAAGCCAATGATGTAAATGCCAAGATCGCCGAGGTGAGCGCGCGCGCCGCGAGCATCGCTGAAACGCATGCGACGGAGGTTGCGGAACAAAACACGCGCGCTCGTCGCGCATCGGGCGAGCAGATGACTCGCATCGAGGACAAAGCTGATGCTGCACGGCGCGACGCCGATAGCGTCGTGGATGCGCTGGGCCTGAAGCGGCCCAAGGAATGAAGATTTCGCCAGCCGGTGAGGCGCTGATCACGAGCTTCGAGGGGCTGCGCCTGGTGGCCTACGCTGATCCGCTCACGGGTACGCCCACGATCGGCTGGGGCTCCACGCGCAACGTGCGCCTGGGCGATTCGATCACCCTTGCACGCGCTCAAACGCTGTTTCAAGCGGAGGTTGACCAGGCATCGGCAGCCGTGAATGAATCGGTACACGTACCGCTCACGCAAGGCCAGTTCGATGCGCTCGTGTCGTTTGTCTTCAACGTGGGCATGAACGCGTTTCGCGAATCGACTTTGCTACGAAAGTTGAACGATCGAGATTACACGGGCGCGGCCGATGAATTCGATCGATGGAACAAGGCGGGCGGGCGAGTCGTGGCGGGCCTGGTGCGGCGCAGAACAGCCGAGCTGAACCTATTCGAGCAACCGGGAGTAACAACCACGATGGCCACCACTGTATTGCAGGATCAGCCCAGCGCCTTGCCTACGCGCAAGCTTGTAGCAACCGGCGCGGCCGGGGCGATCACGCTGGTGATCGTGTGGGCAGCGCAACAGTTTGGTCACCTCGTGATCCCCGATGAGATTGCCAGCGCGCTCACGTTGATTATCGGATTGGGCGCGGGCTATCTCACTCGTAACGAGGCGGGGTCATCCTTTGCCGGACCGATCATCACGTCCACGCCCGATCCGTTACCCATACCACGCGCCGATCCGCCGCCGCCCGATCCTGCCCCGCCAGCGGATTTTGCCCCGCTTACCGCCGCGCATTTCGCGGTGCTGTTGCGCGAGATTCAGGCGATCAAGGATCAGGTGGCCAAGGGGAGCGCATGAATCACTACTACAAAGCCGAGCGCTGGGCGGTGTTCGTCGCGTTGTCCTGTGCGCTCACACTGGCTAGTTGCGCACAGAGCCTGCGCACGCAAATCGGCCTGGCGGTGGCCGCTTCCAACGATTACACCGTGCGCACTACAGCGCTGCTGCGCGCCGATCTGATTACGGCGGACGAAGCCCAGGCGCGCCTGAATCAGATCCTCGCTGCGCGCGATGCCTTGCACGCGGCCAGTCTTGCGCTGGAGGCGTGCGGCTCGGATACGCAGTGCTCGGGCGCACAGAGCCGCACCGTGCAGGTACAGAGCGATCTAGCGAATCTGGAAGCGTTCCTCTTAACCCGTGAAAAAGCGCGCCGCCCATGAATCCGGTCATCCTGATTGCCCTGGAGATCGTCCAGGGCTTGCTACCCATCATCCAGCGCGCGCAAGAGCAGCGCCGGGATATCACGCGGGCGGAGCTCGAGTCGATTTTCAGCGCATTCAATCTGAACATCAGCGGCCTGCAAACGCTGATCGATGAAAAGCGCGCCGAAGCCGGCATTCCGGTGCTGACCCGCAAAGCCTAAGCACGGCGGCGCAGCATATAGGCCATCATGCCTAGACCGGCCAGGAGCATCGCGTAGGTCGAGGGTTCGGGGGTAGAGATGGTGGTGATGCTGAAAATCGCCCCGGAGTCAGGACCACCGCCGAATCGGCCCGATTCCAGCGTGTAGTGGAAAGCACGCCCATCGACGAGCAGAGCGTCGTAGGGGCCGTTGAAGGGCTCGCTGCTCACGTGTCCGAAGGCGGGCCCAATCCCGCTCAACGAATAGAGCGTGCGTGGCGGATTGCCAAAAAGGTTCGATCCGCCACCCACCGAGAACTGGTTGAGATTAGTCGTCGTTTGGCTCGCATAGAACTCGCCCGCAAGGTCGCTGTGGATCGAGTCGAAATCGATCATGACGCGATCCAAGGCACGAATTTCCAACTGTGCAACGTTACCGCTCAGCTGATGAGGACGAAAATAGATCGGCACGGAGTCACCAAACGCGGTGATCGTTATGCGCGAGTCGGGTTGACTGATGCCATCCAGAGTGACGCTATTCGCGCCATCACCGAACGTGTACTGCAGATACTCGGCCTGGGCGATCGGTGCAGCTAGAGCGAGCGCACAGGCGGCAACGAGTGTGGTATTTTTCATGGTGCAAGTTCCTTCCTTGGCAGGGTGGGGATGCGTGGGTACTTCGGTATCGGCCCCGCGCGGCGTTTAACAGGACACCGTGCGGGGCAAATTCCTATCTTCGTTGATCTCTCTCAGAATTGTCTGGTATGTCGCTTGACGCGCCATCAAGCGATATAGCGTCCAAGACACGCGCGGCATAGGATGCTCGCCACGCTCCCATTTGATCCAAGCACGTATTGAGGCGAAACACATGCGCGCGGCGGCGGCTTGGGTGAGCCCGGCCTCGAGTCGGGCCGCGCGGATTTCGGCGGGGGCGGGAATGCGCAGCGCCCGGTCCATCGCGGCGGATTGGCGGGCGGTCATACGAGCGCATCGCGCCCGATCGGCAAATCATTGAATCGCGTCTCCGGCCTCAATCCCTGCTCGACTAGCGCTGAAAGACATTCGGCGGCGCGCGCCACGGCTTTGACTACCATGCCGCGATAGGCGAGATTGCCAGATAGGAAAGCCTTCATCGGATCGACCGCTTCGTTCTCCCACGCCCCCGCGTCACAGTTCTCAAGCGCTGCCACATGCCGTTCGGCGGGTGTAGTGGTCGAGCGGAATTTGATAACTTCGGCAACTGTGACGGGCCGCTTGTTGATCTCGCCCGCCCAGAGTGCGAGAGCCTGCACAAATATTGGGTTGAGTTCTTTGCTCATCTCGTTCCCCTGTCTGCGTTGAACTACGATGAGAGGATATTACCGCGCCGGTAATAGAATGTCAAGCATCTAACTCGTACCACACAGCCCATTGCAGTAAATCGTGACAGATGATGGGCTGGTGGCCGTCCAGGATGTACTTATCGGTCATGGCACCTTCCTTCCTTCGACAGAGTGGGGATACGGGTTACTGCGGTGATCGGCCCCGCGCGGGCTTTAGTAGAGTCCGCGCGGGGCAAATTCTTCATCCA
>JBBRXQ010000082.1:0-8141 GCA_038238515.1 Sphingomonadales bacterium
CAGATGCCGATGATCAAATACATCGGGATGAGGCCGGCCTCGAACATGATGTAAAACAAAAAGAGATCCTGCGCGCTGAACACGCCAATCATCAGCGTCTCCATCACCAGGAAATTGGCGTAATATTCGCCCGCGCGCTTCTCAATTGTGTTCCAGCTTGCGCCAATGCAGATCGGCATGAGGAAAACGGTTAGCCCGATCAGCAGCAGCGCAATACCATCGATGCCCAGCTTCCACTCAAACCCGGCAAACAGATCAGCACGCTCCTGAAACTGCCACTGCGCGCCGCCAATGTCATACCGCGCCCAAAGCATCGCGCCGAGCGCCAGATCGATCAGCGTGGCGATCAGCGCAATCATTCTTGCGCGCTCGCGGTTTGCCATCAGGCATGCCACCGCGCCCACCAGCGGCACCAGCAGCATCGGCGATAGGATCGCAAAACCGCTCATCGCGCAATTACCCAGCTCACCGCGCCAACCAGGCCGACTAGCATCACCAGAGCATAGCTATAGAGAAACCCAGACTGCAGCTTCACCGCCGCGCGGCTGCTCTGCGCCACGATCCATGCCGCGCCATTGGGGCCAAACCGGTCGATGATGCCAACGTCGCCCACCTTCCAAAACACGCGCCCCACAGCCATTGCGGGGCGAATAAACACCGCCGCATAAAGCTCGTCCCAATACCACTTGTTGAGCAGGAACCGGTAAAGCGGCCCAAACTGGCGCGCGCACGCCGCCGGAAAGCCCGGATTGGCGATATAGCCATAGTACGCAATGGCAAAGCCGGTAAGCATCACGCCAAATGGTGCCCATTTCACCCACTCAGGAACCTCGTGCATCGCATGGATCAGATGCTCGCTAAACGCCAAGCTGCCCTTCCAAAACGCGCCTTCGCCCTCGCTGATAAACGCGCCGTGGAACACAAACCCCGCCATTACCGCGCCAATCGCCAGCACCCCCAGCGGAACCAGCATAGATAGCGGGCTTTCATGCGGATGATAGCCTGCGGTGCCATCGCCAGAATCATGATCGCCGTGCGCATGGGCATCATGCACCGCATGCTGGATATGCTCAGATTGCTCCCAGCGCGGCTTGCCATAAAATGTCAAAAACATCAGCCGCCACGAATAAAAACTCGTCAGCAGCGCGGCAAAAATGCCCACCGCAAAGGCAAACGCCGAAAGCTGCGTCCCGCGCGCAAACGCTGCCTCAAGAATCGCATCCTTCGAATAAAACCCGGCAAAGCCTGCCACATCGACAATGCCCACGCCGGTGATCGCCAAAGTACCCGCCATCATCGCCCAAAATGTCAGCGGGATGCTTTTGCGCAGGCCCCCGTAGTAACGCATGTCCTGCTCATGGTGCATCGCATGGATCACCGATCCCGCGCCCAGAAACAGCAGCGCCTTGAAAAACGCATGCGTAAACAAGTGGAACATTGCCGCGCCATACGCGCCCACGCCCGCTGCAAAAAACATATAGCCCAGCTGCGAGCACGTTGAATAAGCTATCACGCGCTTGATATCGGTCTGCGTGGTGCCCACTGTGGCGGCGAAAAAGCATGTCGCCGCGCCAATAAACGTCACAAACCCCAGCGCCACCGGGCTCGTTTCAAACATCGGCGATAGGCGGCACACCATAAACACGCCCGCCGTCACCATCGTCGCTGCATGGATCAGCGCGGAGACAGGCGTTGGCCCCTCCATCGCATCGGGCAGCCATGTGTGCAGGCCAAGCTGCGCCGATTTGCCCATCGCACCGACAAACAGCAGGATGCACAGCACGGTCATCGTATCAAACCGGTATCCCAGAAAGCCGATAGTCGATCCCGCCATGCCCGGCGCCGCAGCCAGAATCTCGGGGATCGAGACGGTGCCAAACACCAGAAACGTGCCGAATATCCCAAGCATAAAGCCCAGATCGCCCACGCGGTTGACCACAAACGCCTTCATCGCAGCGGCATTGGCGCTGGGTTTACGAAACCAAAACCCGATCAGGAGGTATGACGCCAGCCCCACCCCTTCCCAGCCGAAAAACATCTGCACCAGATTGTCCGCCGTCACCAGCATCAGCATCGCGAATGTGAATAGCGAGAGATACGCAAAGAACCGGGGCTGATCCGGATCTTCGTCCATATAACCCCACGAATACAGGTGCACGAGCGCCGAGACCGTGGTGATCACCACCAGCATGACTGCCGTCAAAGTATCCACCCGCAGCGCCCAAGCGAAATCAAGATCGCCCGATTTCACCCACTGCAGCACCGGCACGACGGCGGCATCCGTGCCTCCGCCCAAATAGTTCAAGAAAATCAGCCACGAAAGACCGCACGATGCAAAGAGCGCGCCCGTCGTGATCAGCTTGGCGGCAACCTTGCTCATCACATTGCGCCCCAGTCCCGCAATCAGCGCGGCCACGAGCGGCAGAAACACGATGTAGACAATGGCTGGATGCACCCGGTCTATCCCTTCATCCGGTTGACATCGTCAACCGCGATCGTGCCGCGCCCGCGGAAATAGATAACCAGAATGGCCAGCCCAATCGCCGCCTCGCCCGCCGCCACGGTGAGCACAAACATCGCGAAAACTTGCCCCACCAGATCATGCAGAAACGCGCTGAACGCGACAAAGTTGATGTTCACCGAGAGCAGGATCAGCTCAATCGCCATCAGGATCACAATCACATTCTTGCGATTGAGGAAAATCCCCAGCACGCCCAGCACAAACAGGATCGCGCTGACGACCACATAGTGTTCGATGCCAATCATCAGAGTGAAACCCCCTGCCCCACAGCGGGCTTCACATTGCGGGTTGCGTCTTGCGGGCGGCGCGCGTTTTGCTTGCTCACATCCTGCCGCCGCGCGCCCTCGCGTTGCCGGTGCGTCAGAACAATCGCGCCAATCATCGCCACCAGCAGGATCATCCCGGCGGTTTCAAACAAGAACAGATAACGCGTGTAGAGCAGAGCTCCGATCGCCTCGATATTCGAAACTCCGACCACCACTGGCGCACTGCCATCAGCCACGCCCAGCTCCAGCGCGCCAGTGCGATAGGCACCCACGCCCAGCACCAGCTCGCTCAGCAAAACCAGTGCAAGCAAGAAACCCAGCGGAAAATTCTTCACAAATCCGGCGCGCATCTCGGCAAAATCGATGTCGAGCATCATCACCACAAACAGGAACAACACCGCCACCGCGCCAACATATACGATCACCAGCAGCATCGCGATAAACTCTGCGCCCACCAGCACCATCAGCCCCGCCGCATTGAAAAACGCCAAGATCAGCCACAACACCGAATGCACCGGATTGCGCGCAAGGATCGTTACCGCGCCGGAGAAGATCACCAAACTGGCGAACAGATAAAAGGCAAAGACCTGGATCATGGTGCGCGCCTCCTAACGGTACGGCGCGTCGGCTTCAAGGTTAGCAGCAATCGCGCGCTCCCACTTGTCCCCGTTGGCGAGCAGTTTAGCCTTGTCGTAAAGCAATTCTTCGCGCGTTTCGGTGGCATATTCAAAATTCGGCCCCTCGACCACCGCATCCACCGGGCAAGCTTCTTGGCAAAAGCCGCAGAAGATGCACTTGGTCATGTCGATGTCATAGCGCGTGGTGCGGCGCGATCCATCCTCGCGCGGCTCGGCCTCAATCGTGATCGCCTGCGCCGGACACACCGCCTCGCACAGCTTGCACGCAATGCACCGCTCCTCGCCATTGGGATAGCGCCGCAACACATGCTCCCCGCGAAAACGCGGGCTCAGCGGGTTCTTCTCGAACGGATAGTTGATCGTCGCCTTGGCCTTGAACAGATACTGCAAGGTCAGCCAGTGCGCCTTGAGGAACTCCCAGAGCGTGTAAGACTTGATGAGCTGCGCGATGTTCATGCAAAATGTCCCGTCGCCATCAGAAACCCACTGATCAAGCAAACAAAAAACAGTGACAGCGGCAGGAAGATCTTCCAGCCCAGCCGCATGAGCTGGTCATAGCGATACCGCGGCACCGTCGCCTTGATCCAGCTGAAGATGAAGAAAAAGCCGAGGATCTTGATCAAAAACCACACAAATCCGGGCACCATGTAAAGCACCGGAATATCCAGCGGCGGCAGCCATCCGCCCCAAAACAGCGTGGCATTCAGCGCGCACATCAGCAGCACATTGCAATATTCGCCCAGCCAATAGAGCGCGAACGCCATCGAAGAATATTCGGTCTGATAGCCCGCAACCAGCTCGCTCTCCGCCTCAGTCAAATCAAACGGCGCGCGCGCGGTTTCCGCCAAACTCGAAATCAGGAACATCACCCAAAGCGGGAACATCAGCGGATTGGCGACAAAGCCGTTGATGATCCAAACATGGCTCTGCTGCGCCTTAACGATCTCGTTCATATTGAACGATCCGGCCCAAAGCACCACACAGATCAGGATAAACCCGATCGAGACTTCATAAGAAATCATCTGAGCTGCCGCGCGCATCGCGCTGAAAAACGGATATTTTGAGTTCGAAGCCCAGCCCGCGATCACTACCCCGTAAACGCCCAGCGACGATATCGCGAGCACATAGAGCAGCCCGACATTGATATCCGCCAGCACCGCGCCCGAATTAAACGGGATCACCGCCCAAGCCAAAAGCGCCACGGTAAACGTGATGATCGGCGCGATGAGAAACAGGCCCTTGTTCGCCGCCGAAGGGATGATCGTTTCCTGCAGAAAAACCTTCAAACCATCTGCAAACGACTGCAGAATGCCGAATGGCCCCACCACATTGGGCCCCTTGCGCAGCGCCATCGCCGCCCAGATCTTGCGATCCGCATAAATTATCAGCGCCACGCCCAGCATCAGCGGAAATGCGATCAGCAATACTTCGAGCACCGTGGCGGTGCCCCATGCGGCTTCATACGAAAGCCCGGTGCCCTCAAAAAACGGGATCATTCCGCCGCCTCCGCAAACGTCTCGCCGTGCAGCAATTCGGCCGAGCAGCGCTGCAAAGTCGGGCTCGCCCGGCCAATCGCGTTGGTTAGATAGCGGTCCTTGATCGGATAGCCTGCAATTACGCCTTCGCAAGTTGCCCCCGCCGAAGCCGCCGGCAGCGCGCCATAATCGGCCAGACCTTCCGTGCCCAGCGCAGGCACTTGTGCAATCATCGCCGCGCGCAATTGCGCAAAGCTATCAAAGCCCACCGAAACGCCCAGCGCATCGGCCAGCGCGCGCAAGATCGTCCAGTCCTCGCGCGCATCGCCCGGCGCGAAAACCGCCTTTTCGGCAAATTGCACGCGGCCCTCAGTGTTAACGTAAGTGCCGTCCTTCTCGCTAAACGCAGCAGCGGGCAGGATCGCATCGGCCAGATGCGCCGCCTTGTCGCCGTGGTGCCCAATATGCAAGATCATCGATCCTGCAAACTTGGCGAAATCCACCTCGTCCGCACCAAGCGAGATCACCAGCTTGGGCTTCGCCGCCACCAGATCAGCCAGCCCGCCGCCTTGCGCATAACCCAGCATCAGCCCACCCATGCGGCTCGCCGCCATATGGATCACGTTAAAACCGTTCCATATCCCAGAGTCAGTGGCACGCACCAGATTGAACTGTTCGGCAAAGCCAAGCCCCGCCTCAAGCGCGCCCTTGCCCAGCGCAGCGCCGCCAATAATGATTGCGGGCTTCTTCGCCGCGCCAAAAGCTTCGGTCACTGCCGCGGGCAAATCACTCAGCAACGCCACATCATCGCCTAGGAACGTCGCGGGATAAGTCGTGTCCCAAACCGGCCCGATAACAAAAACTTGTGCGCCTTTCTTCACAGCCTTTCGCAGCCGCACATTGAGCAGCGGCGCTTCATCGCGCACCATGCTGCCCACGATCAGGATCGCGTCCGCTTCCTCGATGCCCGCCAAAGTGGAATTGAACGCAACCGCCGCCAGATTGCTTGCCGTATAAGCCAGCCCCGTCTGCCGCCCTTCGAGCAGCGACGAACCCAGCGCGCGCGCCAAAGCCTTGGCCGCAAACATCGTCTCGCAATCCACCAGATCGCCCGCGATCACCGCCAGCGACGGCCCCGGATTGATCGCCGCCACCGCCGCAAACGCTTCCGCCCAAGTGACCGCCACCAACTTGCCATCCCGGCGCAGCCAGGGCTTATCCAAACGGCGGCGGGTTAAGCCGTCAACCACATAGCGGCCCCGGTCTGACAGCCATTCCTCATTCACATCCTCGTTCAGGCGCGGCAGCGCGCGCAGCACTTCGCGGCCCCGGCTATCGATCCGAATGTTCGAACCCAACGCATCCGACACATCGATCGAGAGCGTCTTTTTCAGCTCCCACGGCCGCGCCTCAAACGCATAAGGGCGGCTAGTCAGCGCGCCAACCGGGCACAGATCGATCACGTTGGCGCTAAGCTCGTGCGCCGCCGCTTTCTCCAGATAGGTCGTGATCTGCATCGCCTCGCCGCGATAAAGCGCGCCGATCTCGTCCACGCCTGCGATTTCTTCGGAAAAGCGCACGCAGCGCGTGCAATGGATGCACCGGGTCATCACCGTCTTGATTAGCGGCCCCATGTATTTCTCGGTCACCGCGCGCTTATTCTCATGATAGCGCGAACCGCCGCGCCCATAAGCGATCGATTGATCCTGCAAATCGCACTCGCCGCCCTGATCGCAAATCGGGCAATCGAGCGGGTGGTTGATGAGCAGAAACTCCATCACCCCCTCGCGCGCCTTCTTCACCATCTCGCTATCCGTGCGGATATCCTGCCCTTCGCTGGCGGGCAGCGCACACGAAGCCTGCGGCTTGGGCGGCCCGGGCTTAACCTCGACCAGACACATCCGGCAATTGCCCGCGATGGACAGCCGCTCATGATAGCAAAAGCGCGGAATCTCCTTGCCCGCCAACTCGCACGCCTGCAACACAGTCGCGCCTGCGGGAACTTCGATCTCGACGCCGTCGACTTTTAGTTTAGGCATTATTGCACCTCAACCTTGGCGATAGTGTGCAAACCCTTTTTTCCGGTCTGTAAGGATTTCAATCGGACTCCACCCGCCAATCCGTTGGCCTTCCGAGACTCGATCCAATCGCCGAGGCTCGATAAAGTCGCCTGCGGCACCATTTGTTCATCTGACCTAGTTGAGTCGCCTCGCATGTAATTTCCGCATTCGTAACGATACGGCTCAAAGCGCTCAACGATGCCATTGCTTTGAACAACTTCTTTGTAAACCGTCGTCATTACTCCGCCGCCTCCCGCATCGCGCCGCGCTCCGCAATCCGCCGCTCGATCTCGGGTCGGAAGTGCTTGATCAGCCCTTGGATCGGCCACGCCGCCGCGTCCCCAAGCGCGCAGATCGTGTGGCCTTCCACTTGCTTGGTCACCTGATGCAGCATGTCAATCTCGCCGATGTCGGCATCGCCGGTGCGCAGCCGCTCCATCACGCGCCACATCCAGCCGGTGCCTTCGCGGCACGGGGTGCACTGGCCGCAGCTTTCGTGCTTGTAGAAATAGGAAAGCCGGGCAATCGCGCGCACGATATCGGTGGACTTGTCCATCACGATCACCGCTGCCGTGCCAAGGCCCGAACCCAGCGCCTTCAGCCCGTCAAAGTCCATCGGCGCGTCCCAGATTTGATCCGCTGGCACCAGCGGCACCGATGATCCGCCGGGGATCACCGCCAGCAGATTATCGCGCCCGCCGCGAATGCCGCCGCAGTGCTTCTCGATCAGCTCGTGGAACGGGATGCTCATCTCTTCTTCGACCACGCAGGGCCGCTCAACATGGCCGCTGATCTGAAACAGCTTCGTCCCCTTGTTGCCATCGCGCCCGAATGAGGAAAACCACGAAGCCCCGCGCCGCAGGATCGTCGGCGCAACCGCGATGCTTTCCACATTGTTGACCGTGGTCGGGCAGCCATACAGCCCCGCGCCTGCCGGAAACGGAGGTTTCAGGCGCGGTTGGCCCTTTTTGCCCTCAAGGCTTTCGATCATCGCGGTTTCTTCGCCGCAGATATACGCGCCCGCGCCCCGGTGGACGAACACATCGAAATCATAGCCCGATCCGCAAGCGTTTTTGCCCAGCAGCCCAGCATCATAAGCCTCTGCCACAGCGGCAAACAGCGTCTCGGCTTCGCGGATATATTCGCCGCGAATGTAAATATACGCCGCGCGCGCGCGCATC
>JBBRXQ010000083.1:0-8128 GCA_038238515.1 Sphingomonadales bacterium
CACGATCCGCAGATCGGGCCGCAGCACCCCCTGCGCCTCCACCGCCAGCGCCAGCCCCAGATCGGAATCCAGATGCCGCTCGTGCGCCTCGTCAAACAGCACCGCCGAAACTCCAGCGAGCTCAGGATCATCCAAAATCGTTGCGACAAAAATCGCCTCTGTCACCACCAAAATCCGCGTCCGCGCCGAGCGTTTGCTATCCAGCCGCGTGACATAGCCCACCGTCTCGCCCGCCGCCTCGCCCAGCATCTCGGCCATCCGCTCCGCCGCCGCGCGCGCCGCCACCCGGCGCGGCGAAAGCACGATCACTTGGCCGCTGCACCAGTCCTCGCCGATCAGCGCCGGCGCGACCGCCGTGGTTTTGCCCGCCCCCGGCGGCGCAATCAGCACAGCAGACGCGCCCGCGCGCAGTGCGTCCAGCAATTCAGGCAATGCCGCATGGATGGGAAGCTCGCTCACCCCCGCAGCATTAGAAGAACTCGCCGCACGGAGCTAGGCCGCGCGCGATTATGATAGGGCGCGGCCCCAATCGCTTGACCCCGCTGCCCCATCGCGGCACTTATCGCCTCAACAAAATCCACCCACCGGGAGCGTTCATCACCATGCAACACCGCCGCCTTGGCACTTCGCCCATTGTCGTGTCCGATATCTGCATGGGCACCATGACCTTTGGCGCGCAGGCCGATGAAGCCACCTCGCTGCGTATCCTTGATGCCAGCTACGACGCCGGGATCAATTTCTACGATACGGCAGAGGGCTATCCCGTCCCGCCCGATATAAAATGGGTTGGCCGCACCGAAGAAATCGTTGGCAAATGGCTCAAAACTAAGCCGCGCGACGCGATCATCATGGCCACCAAAGTCTCTGGCCCCAGCCATATCTGGTTCAAAAGCCCTAAGCGCAATGGCATGACCGCGCTCGATCGGCGCAATATCATGGTCGCGGTCGAGGAAAGCCTGACCAAGCTCGGCACCGATTATATCGATCTCTATCAAACCCACTGGCCCGATCACGACACTGCTTATGAAGAAACGATGGACGTGCTCGACGAGCTGGTTCGCGCGGGCAAAGTGCGCGTGCTCGGCTGCTCAAACGAAACCTCGTGGGGCCTGATGAAATCGATCGAAGCCGCCAAAGCGCTCGGCGCGGCGCGTTATCACACCATCCAAAACAATTTCAGCCTGAATAACCGCCGCTTTGAGGATGAACTGGCGCAAGTCTGCCGCAAGGAAGGCGTCAGCCTGATCCCCTATTCGCCCATCGGCGGCGGCGTGCTCAGCGGCAAATATAGCGGCAGCGCCCGCCCCGAAGGCGCGCGCTTCTCTGCCTATCTCGCGATGGAAGGCCGCCAGAATGCGATGGCCCGCCGCTTTGTGAACGACAAATCAATCCTCGCCGCCGAACGCTTCGCCATGATCGCCGCCGAGCACGGCCTAGACCCCGTCACCTTCGCGGTGGCATGGTCCAAACAACACGACTTCGTCGCCTCGACCATCGTCGGCGTCACCACCGAAGCGCAATGCGCCCCCATCTTCGCCGCCGCCGATCTGGTCTTGCCAGAGGAAGCGATGAAAGCGGTGAACAAAGTCAGCCGCGAGATCATGTACCCCATGGGGTGAGGGGGATTGGAGCACCAAGCCCTGATCCTCCAAACAGCCATGCACGATGTTGAGATGCAAACCGTTTCGAATGACCGGGTTTGGGACTTTGCGGTTACTTCTAAGCGACAGATCGAACGGCAGCTCTAGTCAGGAGTCGACATTCAGCGGTTGCCAATCCGGCATTAACGCAACAGCTTCTCAAAGGAGTCCCAATCGGTCGTGAAGTCGAGCTCAGCGATGAACGCGACCGGGCTAATCCAATTGACGTCGCAGTCACCACAGACGTCGGGGACGTGTCGACGTGCACCGGTCCTCGTTCGCTTGGACACCTCGGCGGTGACGACGCAGCGATTAGTGTTCCCGACGGCTGCTGCGATCAGGAAAGGGTCTTGCCCGACTGTGATCATATCATCTTCTGTTAACGGGTCCCCGTAGCACGCCAGCACCATCTGGACCGCGTCCAGATTGCTGTCCTCGGCGAGCAGCAACGCTTTTTCGTTACAGTGTCATGCATCCATGACGACAACTCGTCATTTCCGGCCTCGACCTCGGCATAAATCTCTTGCGGCAGTTTGATCGTGCCCGCTTCGCCATGGTGTATCAGCCAACGCCAAAACTCGGGGACGCGCTTGTGCCCGTACCAAGTGTTGTGCGCAGTAATTAGCGCATTGGCATCCAGCAGGTAAAGCATCAGGCGGTCGCCCGCCGGGGTTCAGCGAGAAGCGGGTAGACGTTCATTGGCTTTACCCCCAGCATTCTCGCCGCGCGGGTTGGTGTTAGGGAGCCGTCGGCCATTCCCTGCCGAGCGACTGCCAGGATCGCGGAGCCAAGCCGGTGCCGACGCACGACATACCAGTTGGGTCCACCGTCCTTGCCTCGGTTTCGTTCGCGCTCGCGGTCTTTCTGAGTGACCCACAGGTTGCGGAAAGTGTTCCGCAGCTCAGTCCAACGACGCTCGTCGATCACGCCGACCCGGAACAACTGATAAGCGACCATCGACTGGCTGATGCGAGCTTGATCGGCGAACACTCCGATCACGTTGATGTCGCCATCACCCTCGCGGAGAAGTCGCCTCAAATCGACCACCTCCGCGCGGTCGACTAGCACTCCTGCAGCTGCGTCGTTGCATAGCTGCTCGAGCCCAGCCGCCGGTGTCCCGCCGCTGACACCCGTCTCGCCAATGAGCAGGTGGGCCAACTCGTGCAGAAGCGTGAAGGCCCAGGCGGACTTCGCGTCCTGATCATTAATCACGATGAAGGGTGCCAGCCGGTCAGCAATCGCGAATCCGCGGAAAATTCCGACTTCGATTGCGGTGGACCAGTGCCCGCAGTCACCCGCAAGCAGGACAAACACGCCTTTCGCCTCGACCAGCGTGCGGAGATACGCGAACGCTTCCTCGCCCTTCGCGTGCGCGCGATATGCGGCTCGGTCAAAGTCGATCGCGCGGGCGATCGCGGCACTGAGTCCGGCGGCGTCGCGGATGCCTTTGGCCGAGCCGACGAGTTCAACCTCTAAGGCGTCGTCATCGTCATCAAGCGTCTCGCGCACGAGCGCCTGCCTTGCCTTGACGTCGCGAAGCAAAGTCGCGAGTAAAATATTGGACTGGTCGCCTGGAGCCGGCAGAGTGCGAAAATCCTGCCCCAGCTGCGGCGGTGCGGGCACTTTTGGAAGGTAAAAAGTTAGGATCGGGCGGTGATACTTGTCCGCCATCCGGCGAAGCAGCGCCGCGCTGGGCACGACGTCGCCAGCCTCAATCGCTGCCAGCCGCTCCGCCCCGGACATACCGCGCGCAGCATTGAGCACGATTTTGCGGGCAGCCATCTCCAGATCAAGACCTGCGGTCTCGCGTGCCCAGCTCAGGATGTCGGGATTAATCTCTGCCACATCGACACAATGCACAAGGACCGGTTAACGCGCTACTGCGATTATCAAGAATCGTGGTTTGAACTAACGGCAGGTTCTAATAGAAACTGCCGTTCAAAGCCCAACAAGCGAACGACTTGAACTGGTCGGCTGCCGTCGCAGCATGCCCGCCGATATGTCAGGCAACCATTCTGTGGTTGCTACGCTGAACCTCCCGATTGCAGCCGCCCCTAACCGTTTTCCTACAGCGGGCGGTTGTGAAATAAGGCTCTGAGGGATGCAGAGCTAGGCGGACGAAACTTGCACATGGAGACACGCCAATTAATCGATAAAAACGATCAAAGATCGCCGACTGATCGATTTGAATTATTCGCTAGGACTGTGTCAACTATGTCAACTTCGTCAAGCCGGCTTGACACTCGCGCTTCAAAAGCGGCGCGCAACCGCGAATTCGGCGGCTTCGATCATCGCCGCTTTGGCCGAGCTGGCGGGGAACGCGGCAATGGCGTCGATCGCGCGCTGGGCATAGTGGCGGGCGCGTTCGCGGGTGGCGTGGACGGCTTGGTGCCGTCCGATCAGTGCGATGGCATGCGCCAGATCATCGTCGCCGTTGCGGTCGCCCGCAATCGCATCGCGCCAGAATTCGCGCTCGTCGGCCGATCCGCGCGCATAGGCCAGGATCACCGGCAGGGTCATCTTGCCCTCGCGAAAATCGTCGCCCTGATCCTTGCCCATTTCGGCGGCATTGGAATCATAATCGATCGCATCGTCGGCCAGCTGAAACGCGATGCCCAGATTGCGGCCATACGAATCGAGCGCCAGTTCATCAGCCTCGCCCCGCTCGGCCACCACCGCCGAAATGCGGCACGCGGCGGCAAACAAGGCGGCGGTCTTAGCGTTGATGATCGAAAGATAGCGCTCCTCGGTCGTCTCAACCTGCCGCTGCGCGACCAGTTGATCAACCTCGCCCTCGGCAATCACTGCCGATGCGCCCGAAAGAATGCGCAGAACCTTCAGGCTGCCATCCTCCACCATCAATTCAAAGCTGCGGCTAAACAGGAAATCACCCACCAGCACTGTGGCTGGATTGCCATAAACGATATTGGCGGCCTTCTTTCCGCGCCGCATATCCGATCCATCGACCACATCATCGTGCAGCAATGTGGCAGTGTGGATAAATTCCACCGCCGCAGAAAGCTTGAAATGCCGCGTGCCGCCATATCCCAGCAGCGAACCCGCCGCGAGCGTAAGCATCGGCCGCAGTCGCTTGCCGCCGCCAGCAATCAGATGCCCGGCCAGCGCAGGGATCAATGGAATGCGCGATTGCATTTTGTCGAGAATCACTGCGTTCACGCTGTTCATCCCGCCCGCAACCAGCGCCATCAACGGCTCAAGCGAGGGTTCAGAGCGGCGAGGCAGCGTATAAAGCGAGGCAGTCATAGCATATGGACTTGGCCGAGGGGTCGGCGCTTGGCAAGATGCAACTTGCAAGCTAGCGGCATCAAGGCACATTCGGGCAAAATGGGGGAGCAAGCCATGACACATAATCCGGGCAAAGAAGATCCGGTGCTGGCCGGTTATCGCCTTAGCATCGACAATATCGACGCGGCGATGATCCACATTCTCGCCGAACGTTTCCGCATCACGCAAGCGGTGGGCGCACACAAGGCTGCGAACCGGCTGCCGCCCAGCGATCCGGGCCGCGAAGAGCGCCAGATTGCTCGGCTGCGCGCGCTTGCAGAAGACGCACGACTAGATCCCGAGTTTTCGGAGAAATTCCTGCGGTTTATCATCGAAGAGGTGATCCACCACCACGAGCAGGCTCAGGCGAAATAGCCCTGCCCGCTCCCCCTCGGATCAATCGGTGAAGGGCACCCCAGGCAGCTGCTTGGCCGTGCGAATAGTAAGCGAAGTTTTGACGCTCCCCACATTCGGCGCAGGCGTCAGCTTGCTGGTTAGAAACTCCTGAAAGCTCTGCAAATCTTTGGAAACGATCTTGAGGATGAAATCGATCTCGCCATTCAGCATGTGGCACTCGCGCACTTCGGGAAGCCCGCGCATATGCTCTTCAAATTGTCGCAGCGATTCTTCCGCCTGACTTTTCAGGCTCACGAGCGCAAAAACAGTGATCGCGAAGCCTAGCTTGGAAGCATCAAGGTCGGCATGATAGCCCCGAATAACCCCCGCCTCTTCAAGCGAGCGCACGCGCCGCAAGCATGGCGGGGCGGTAAGCCCTACCCGCTGGGCCAACTCAACGTTGGTCACGCGGCCTTCGTCCTGCAATTCGGCGAGCAACCGCCGATCGATGCCGTCAAGTGTTGTCATAGCCCAATCTTGTTAGCGGGATCGTCATGATTCAGCGCTTGCTGCGTCACTCTGCCCAAAAGCCAATCTGCGAGCACCTGCGGCATCGCGAGCTTTGAGTGCAGGTGCTGAACTAGCAATTATCTGCACCTTTTGTACCTCAGCAGAACAACTTTATTGTTTCATATCGCAATCGTCCCACTATGCAACGCAATCAACACCGCGCTTTGCGCTTTCCGGTAATTTGATACGGTGCTTGCGGTAGCGCTGCCAATCCGGGCGTAAGCGCCAGAGCGGAGCAATGTTTGCCAAGGCGGAGCCATTCTTGATCGTCGATGATCGCCTTGAAACCGTGCTGCGTACCGTCGCGGCCGGACCAGCGGCGATCCGCACGCAGTTTCGCCAATTGGCAGATCTGCTTGGCCGCGCCCGGAGCGATGCATGGACTGACGCGCACAACGCTGCGCTCACTCGGCTCGATTCGCTACACGATACGCTTGGTGATGACACGAGCGCTGACCTGCTGCGCACCTGCGCGTTGCAATCACCAGCCCTTGTTGCGCATTTTGCCAATCGCGGAGCGAAGCCCGCGCTCGCCGCGATTGGCCGGGCGCGCCTGACCGAGCGACAATGGCTCGCGCTGATCCCTAACTTGCCCGTTCAATCGCGCGGCTTTCTGCGCCACCGCCGGGATCTCGGGCCACGGGTCGAGCGGCTGCTCGCACAGCTCGGCATCGGCGATTTCGCGCTTCCAGAACCCGTTGCCCGCATCTCGCAGCCCGCAGAAGCTGCAGCGGCTGCCGAAATTGCCCAGCCCATTTCTGCGTCCGAACAACATCCTAAGCCAACGACACTTTTGCCATTAAATCAGGCCGGCGCGACATCCAGAAATGTCGTTCCGCAGCGCGAAGGAATCGGCGCAATCGTTCGCCGGATTGAGGCTTACAGGCTTAGCCGCGCCGCAGCCAGTAACTCTGAAAAGGATCACAGCGGCGACATTGCGGCTGCCAACAACCCAGATGCCACGCTTGGCGCTGAGGGCTTGCGACAAATTTTTGGCAGCGAAACAACGCGGAAAACGCCTTTGGTGCGAGCGGTTGATCTGCGAACCGATACAGCTGGTACCATCATTGCCGCGGATGCCGCGCATGCAGGTATGCTGATCGGCCATCGCCCGTTTACCGGTCAGGCCAACGCGCCGGCAACTTGCGATCCTAAAACCTTGCGGGCGGTGCGCGCCCATCAACCTGTGAACGCAGGGGTGATCACGTTTGAAGGCGCGGAAGCGATCTCAGGCGCATGGCGCATCGATGCGGCACCAGCTTTTGAAGCGAATTGCGGGCAATTTCAAGGCTATCATGCGCGCTTGCGCCGCCCGGCTTCTGCCGTCCAAGGTTTGGCCGCTACGACAGCTCAGGCGGCGCAAAACGACGGCAGCGCAGACCAAATGCGCCAGCTTCTGCATGAGCTGCGCACGCCGATCAACGCGATCCAAGGCTTTGCCGAACTGATCCAGCAGCAATTGTTCGGGCCGACGCCGCACGAATACCGCAGCATGGCTGCCTCGATTGCATCAGACGCAGCCCGGATGCTTGCGGGATTTGACGATGTTGAGCGGCTGACGAAGTTTGAAAGCCAGCCGAGCACGATCCAACCAAAATTCGCGGTAAAGATCGACGCAGCAGCGCATGGATCCGATCTGACGGCGCTTTTGAACAAACTTGTAGGCCAACTCGCCCCAGTGATCGCCAGCCGCGAGGTCAAGCTTGCCTGTCATTGGCCCGATACGATCGTTTGGGTTGCCTTCCCGCTCAGTGCGCTCGAGCGCGGCCTTTGGCGGCTGTTTTCGGTGATCGCAGAAGCAGCCGCATCCGGCGAGCAACTGGCGCTCACCCTCGAGCAAGACACCCGATCGGCGCGGCTTGTGCTGCCCCTGCCGGCTGCATTGGCGCAACGCGAAGGCGACGCGCTGTTTGCGCCCGAAAGTATGACAAGCGCCAATGCCAGCGGCGGAGCAATGTTAGGCAGCGGCTTTGCACTGCGCCTCGCAGCGGCAGAAATCCGTTCAGGCGGCGGCGCCTTTGCGCGCAGCGAAGCGCAACTTATGATTGATCTGCCGCTCTTGACCGCGCCGCCGCGCACATTAAACGAACGTAAGGGGTTGACGGGCTAAAGACACAATCGAAAAACAACGGGGTTTCGAAATACCGAACATACTCGCCCTCCCAGCGCCTGATGATCGGGTTCGCTTTGCGCCTGACTTTGGTCAGCGGTTTATCGTAACTGTCGATACCGAAGAAGAGTTTGACTGGAGCAAGCCGCTTGCGCGCACGGGCCACAGCCTAAACCATGTCCCCGAA
>JBBRXQ010000084.1:0-8106 GCA_038238515.1 Sphingomonadales bacterium
CACGGGTCTGCCATATGTGCCTGCACGTCCAAACATCCGGACAGCAACGACGGCAAACTCGACGTGCGCAGGTCTGCCCGGCGCTTAATTGGCAGTTAGCTGCAATCTTGAAATGATGAGGGCCCCGGAGCAATCCGGGGCCCTTTTCTATGGCGCTCTGCGCGCGGCAATTCTGCGCCGCTGCAGATCACGTTAGTGTCACACAGATTAAACACTCGGTCGCCACAGCACGTATTCCGCGAATCTGGGGGAATCGATTTGAATGCCTGAGCCTCGTGCTCTTTTTACCTGTGTGAGCATGGCGCTCGCATCGCAGATTGTCGGAGCCTCCGCGGCGTTGGCCGCCCAAATGACTCCAACACCCGCTCCCGCTGCGGTTGCTTCCCCGGCGCCTACTGCAACTCCGGCGGGCGCAGAGCGCGCACCCGAGACCTTTTTTGTTCAGGCCTATGATGTTGCGGGCGTCTCCGCGCTGCCGGTGAGCGAGGTTGAGCGCTTGGTCTATGCCCATTCTGGCCCTGATCGCACTAACGATGACGTCGAAGCTGCGCGCAAATCGCTTCAGGATGCTTATGCCGCGCGCGGATATGGCGCGGTCGTGGTTGAGGTCCCAGTGCAAGAGCGCGAATCGTTCAGCCAGGGCATTATTCAGATCACGGTTAATGAAGTGCCGGTTGGGCAAGTCCGCGTCACCGACAGCCGCTATCATTCGCTTTGGGTAGCGCGCCATCAATTGCCCTCGCTAGTCGAAGGCAAGCCGCTCAATATCACCGCGCTGCAAGCCGATGTGACCAACGCCAATCGGTTCCCCGACCGCACGCTAAATCCGATTTTCAAACCGGGCAGGGCGCCCGGCACGATCGACGTCGATATCAAAGTTGATGATAGCCGCCCGCTCCACGCCAGCGTCCAGCTAAACAATGATGGCAGCCCGGCCACCACGCAGCTGCGGCTCATCGCCACCGCGCGCTATTCCAATCTGTTTCAAACCGGGCACAGCGCAACGATGACGTATATCGTCTCGCCGCTCAATCGGTCCGAGACCGAAGTTTTCTCAGGTGCCTATTCGTTCCCGCTGCTGCGCACCCCGTGGAGCTTTTCGGTCTCGGGCTATTACTCGGCCAGCAATATCGCCGCGCTCGGCGGCACCAGCGTGCTCGGCAATGGCTATCAGGTCGGCGCACGCGCGATTTATCATCTGCCGTCATCTGGCACCCAGCAACAGATCAGTTTCGGCGCCGATTTCAAGAATTTCAGACAACGGATTGAGGTTGGCAACGCGCTCGCTGCCTCAACCCCGATCCGGTATGTGCCGTTCGAAGTGCAATATGCGATTGCCGGGTCGACCGAGCGAACCAACTATGCGGTCTCGCTCACCGGCACGCTCGGCTTGCGCGCGCTCCGGGCCAAGGTCTGCGCCGAGCTAACCGGCCCATGCGTTTTGGTCGATGCGTTCCGAAACCGCGAACAGTTCAGCAACGAGAACTTCGTCCGCGTCGATTTCGCGGCTGATTTTTCTTACGCTTTCAAAAACGACATAGTCGCGGCCTTTCGTCTGAACGGCCAGCTTGCTGATTCCCATCTGATCACCAACGAACAGTTTTCTGCCGGGGGCCTGCGCAGCGTGCGCGGTTATTATTCCTCCGAAGCGGTGGGCGATAACGGAATTGGCCCCAGCCTCGAACTGCGCTCGCCGTCTCTGGCCGGTAGCTTTGGTAAATGGCTCACCGAAGCGCGGTTTTTTGCCTTCGGCGATGCGTCCTTCCTGCGCGTGCTCAATCCTTTGCCTCAGCAGACCGCAAGCTTTGGGCTGATCGGTCTGGGCGGCGGGTTGCGGGTGCGCTTGTTCGACCGGTTTTCCGGCGAAGTTCTGGGCGCGCTCGCGATGACAAGTGGGCCAGTCACCAAACGGGGATCGCCCCGGGTAAGTTTCGACGTAAAGGGGGAATTCTGAGTGTTCCGGACATCAGTAAAATCAGCCGTAATGCGCTTAGTTCTGGCGCTCGTGCTTTGTCTGGGGCTGTCGGCTCCGGCCGCAGCGGAGGGCGAGACTGCGGGTTGGTGGAACAAGGAATGGAGTTATCGCAAGGCGGTAACGGTCGATACCTCGCCATCCGGGATCAACGTCAGCGGGCCGATCGGGCGCACCGTTGTGCTGGTGCGGCTTCACAGCGGCAATTTCACCTTCACCGATGCCATGCAGAACGGCGCGGATATCCGGCTGGTCGATACTGACGACAAAACCCCGCTTCCCTATCATATCGAGCAATATGACGCTGCGACCGGGATCGCCACGCTGTGGGTTTCGGTGCCCAATGTGACCGGCGGCGAAAAGAAGCAGATTTGGCTTTATTTTGGAAAAGACGGCGCGCCGGTCGGATCGGATGTGCCCGGCACGTTTGATCCCGACTATACGGCGGTTTATCACTTCAGCGAGAAACCCGGTCAGCCTTCGGCTGATTCCACCGCCAACGCCAATTCGTCCAAAGCTGCGCCTCCGGGCGTTGCGGAAACCGGCATTGTTGGGCGTGCGGCGCAATTCCCGGGCCAGGGCGCTTTGGCCATCGATGCCAGCGGTTCGCTGGCGATGACCGCAGGCGCGCCGTTCACGTTTTCGGCATGGGTCAGCCCTCAACAACTGGCCGGGCAACAGACCATTTTCGCGCGCGGCGGGTTCGTGATCGGGCTCAATGCCGGGGTGCCCTATGCGCAAGGATCCGGCGTTTCGGTCACGGCCAAGACTGCGGTTAAGCAAACCGAATGGAGCCATGTCGCGTTCGTGTCAGACGGCAAAGCGTTCTTCATCTATGTGAACGGCACCGAGCAAGGCACCGCGGCTGGCGCGATGCCCGCGCTCGATGGCCCGATCAGCATCGGCGGCGAGACCAGCCAGCCGTTCACCGGCGCGCTCGATGAAGTCCGGCTCTCCAAAACCGCGCGGCCAGCGGCGATGATCCTCGCCATGGCGCAGGCCGAAGGCCCCGGCGGCAAACTTGTGGCGGTTTCTGAAACAGCGGAAAAGCAAAGCTCGGGCAGCGGCGTGCTTAGCTTCATCGTTAGCAAGCTTGAGCCGATCGACGCTTTCATCATCGGCCTGTGCATGATTTTGCTAGTGGCGGCGTTGGCGTTGATGACTGCGAAAGTGCGATATCTGAACGCTGCGGAAAAGGCGAACTTGCGCTTTCGTAAGCGGTTCCTCGAAATGCGCGACGAGTTTGTGCCGCTCGAGGAAGCCGAGGGCGTGTCGCCACAAGAAGCCGCCTTCCTAGCCAAGAACTCGCCGCTGGCGCGGCTTTACGAGGTTGGTTTTGAAGAACTCGAAGCGCGCCAAATCGCTTCGGGCAATCGGCCACTTTCGAGCCAGGCGGTCAATTCGATGCGCGCGGCGGTCGATGCGCAATTCGTCAACGAGAACCAGAAGCTCGACAAGCTGATCGTGATTTTGACGATCGCGATTTCGGGCGGGCCATTCATCGGCCTGCTCGGCACTGTGGTGGGCGTGATGACCGTGTTTGGCGGCGTGGCGCTGGCGGGCGATGTTAACGTGAACGCCATCGCGCCGGGTATCGCGGCGGCGCTTTTGGCCACGATCGCTGGTCTCGCCTGCGCGATTCCGTCGCTGTTCGGGTATAACTATCTCAACGGGCGGATCAGCGCGCTCGCCGATCAGATGCGCGTGTTCATCGAACAACTGATCACCCGCATGGCCGAAATTCAGGCCAACGCGGCGCAAGCCATTCAAGATGCAAAATAAGGAAACGATGCCATGCAAGTAGGTGGCGGCCGCAAGGCCTATGACGATATCAACATCACCCCGATGCTCGATCTGGCTTATGTGTTGCTGGTGATCTTTATTCTGCTGGCAACGGCTTCGGTGCAGGGGATCAAAGTCGATCTGCCCAAGGCTAGCTCGGCTAAGAGCTTGGTCCAGCCCAAAACAATTGCGATCACGGTGAACAGTCAGGGCCAGGTCTTCATGGATGCCTTCCCGGTCACCTTGGCCGATCTGGAAACGCGGCTGCGCAATGCCAAGGCATCAAATCCCGAAGTGCCAATCGTGCTGAAGGGCGACCAAACCGCGCAATATGGCAAGATCACCGAAGTGCTCGACCTCTGCCGCCAGCTCGATCTGACCAAAGTCGGTTTGGTCACCGGCAAACCTACCGCCTCTTGAAGCGCTGATTAGGCCCCGCCGTGTCCAGACAAGTATCTTTTCCAGATCCCGGCGATTCCGGTTCGCGCCGCGGGCTGTGGATAGCGATCGGCGGCGTGGTGCTTGTCGTCCTGATGTGGTTTGCGTATCAGTCGATGACCGCAACCAGCGGGGTCAAAGTCGAAGCTCCGCCGCCTTCGGTGATATCGATGCTGCCCCCGCCGCCCCCGCCTCCGCCGCCCCCACCGCCTCAGCCCAAACCGCCCGAGCCGCAGGAAAAGGCCGCGCCCGAGCCGAGCATCGAGCCGCCAAAGGCTGCGGCTGCGCCGGCCGCCGTATCAATTAACGGCCCGGCGCAGGCTGGCGGCGATTCGTTCGGCCTTCAATCGGGCAGTGGAGCGGGAACCGGCGGCGGCGGCGCTGGCACATGCACCGGGCTCAATTGCGGCGGCGGCGGCACCGGCATGAGCGAAGTGTTCTATCGCCGCTATCTCAGCGCGATTTTGCAGGAAAAAGTGCAGCGCGATGACCGGATCAACCGGCTTATCTTCAGTGCCGATTTCGCGGTCACTATTTCGTCCGGCGGCCGGGTGACGGCGGTCAATATTCTCAAGTCGAGCGGGCGCGATGATCGCGATGCTTCCATCAAGGCTATTCTTCTCGCCATTTCCAATCTTGACCCACCACCGAGCGCGGTTCGCTTTCCGCAACGCGTTACGGTGCGGGGCAGACGCTCGCTGTGAGCGGCGCTTTTGCGCAGTCTAGGGGACTTTTAATGCGCCGGTTTAGGTCACATTCATCGCTGGCGCTGCTGCTGGCATCGGTCGGAGCGATCTTGGTGGGCGCACCAGCGCAGGCTGATGCGCCCGCCGATGCCGCTCAAAACGCTGCTGCTGCTCCGGCCGCCGCACCCTCCTCCAATGCTATGATCAATCTGGTCCGCCTGCTCGTAGCGCAAGGAACGATCACCCGCGAAAATGGCGAAAAGCTGATCGCTGAGGCAGAGCGCGAAGCAGCCCAGGCCCAAGCTCAGCTGGCCGCTGCGCCGCCGCCGTCCGCCGCCGCTGGTCAGCAATATGCGGTCGGCAATGTCGCCGCGCCGCCGCAGGGCACGATCCGCGTGCCCTATATCCCGCAAGTCGTGCGCGATCAGATCCGCGACGAGCTTAAAGCCGACGTGCTGAAGCAAGCGAGCGCGCAAGGCTGGGCCTCGCCCGGCAAGGCAGCGCCCGATTGGGTGCACAACATCAAAATTTATGGCGACATGCGGCTGCGCTCACAGTCGCATTTCTACAGCGCGTCTAATTCCGATTTAGTGCCCAATTTCCAGGCAATCGTCGATGGCAATCGTCCTACATTCCTCGCAAACCAAAACGCGCTCGATCTCATCAACAATCCGATCCCGCTTCTGAACACCCGACAAAACCAGTATAACCTGTTCCGCTACCGGTTGCGGCTGGGCGCAGACTTTAAGGTCGGTTCGAAAGTGCGCGTGGGCGTGATGATCGGCGGCGGCAACGATACCTCTCCGGTCAGCTCAAACGTAACGTTGGCTAGCGGCTTCGTCGATCGCGGCTTCTTCATCCACAAGGCGTTTATTGAGGCTAAACCAACCGAATGGTGGACCATCACCGCTGGGCGGATGACCAATCCGTTCTTCACCACCGAAGCGCTGTTCGACAATGACTTGTCGCTCGATGGTTTTGCTGGCGAACTTGCGCTGCCGCAAGAAAGCAATGGCTTTGCCGATTTGAAACTGCGCTACGGGGCCTTTCCGATCAGCTTCGGCGGTCTGAATTTCCCCGATACCTCAAACGTGAAACGCGCCGCGCCGCAGCGCTGGCTCCTGTCTGCTCAGGCCGAGGCGGACTTCCATTTCGGCAATGACATTCTGGTCAAGTCGGCGGTCAGCTATCATCACTATCAGAATATCGAGGGCCGCCCTTCAGAACCTTGCGCGCTCTATCTTGGGGTAACGCAGTGCTCGTCCGATGGTTCGGCTGCGTTCTTTGTTCAAAAGGGGAATACGCTCTCGTTCATCCGCCGCATCGCGCTTGATCCGACTTTGCCGTCATCCACCGTCCAGTCGCAGCCGCAGCTGCTTGGGCTAACACAGTCGTTCAAGATCCTCGATGCGATAACCTCGGTCAAGGTGCCGCTCAGCAAGGACATCGATTTCACGCTGACCGGGGAATATATGCGCAACCTTGGCTTTAAGGCCAGCAACGCCTGCCGCTTTGGCGTGGCCGGTCAGCCGGTGAACAATGGCGGCGCGGGCGGCAATGGCAATATCTGCGATCCCGTGCCCGCCAACCGCACGCCTTATGTCGGTGGCAATCAGGGTTTCGATGTGCAGGCCAGCTTGGGCTGGGCGCACCCCGAACATTGGGGGGAATGGCGGGCTTATGTTGGCTATCGTTATCTTGAAAGCGACGCGGTCCTTGATGCCTTCACCAACGATTATTTCCGCCTTGGCGGCACCAACGTAAAGGGCTTCCTCCTCGGCGCTACGCTGGGCCTTTATGATCATGTGAATGTCGGCGCACGCTGGCTCAGCGCAAACGAGATCACCGGCGAGCCGCTGGCAATCGATGTGTTGCAGCTTGATCTGAATGTGGAGTTCTGATGGTGCGCCCGCTTCTCTTCGCCGCGCTGCTGCTCAGCGGCTCAGTGCTGTCGGCGCAGCCGGCACTACTGCCCCCATCACCGCCGCCTCCGCCCCTAGCCGCCCCAGTGCCCACGATTGCCGATTTTGAGGCATTGCAACAACGCGTGCTGGCCTCGCAGCAAGTGATCGCTACCTTGCAACGCGAATTGGCCGAGGAAAAGAGCCGCGGTATCGCGCTTCAGCAATGCCGCATCCGCAATGGCCGGCTGGTGTCGATTGGGCGGCAATTGGTTGAAGGCTACAATGGCCGGTATAACAAGATCCACGGCCGCGATCCGCTCCAACTCGGCCGCCGCCGGTTTGAGTTTGAGCTGCAGGCGCTGTCCGAAGCGGTTTACGACAACAAGGTCGATGTGCCCCTGCGCACGCTACCCGGCGGAACCGCGATCACCGGCGGTAAGCCGATCATTGGCGAACCGGCGAACCCCGACGCAACGGCAAACACCGTTGAACCGGCAAAGGCAAATTAGTGTGTCTCCGGGCAGAAAATGCAGTCTGTGTCACAGCGCTGACAACTGCAGAGGGTTATGACTTCATGACCGTTATCCGGGTGCTGATGCGGTCGTGCGGTGCGCTCAGCGCGTGCATATGGACAAGGGAATTGAGCGATGTCGCATAAGCCAAACGGGGCGCAAAGGCTGCTCGCCGGAACCAGCATTGCCGCGATCATCCTGGGTCTGACGGCTGCCCCCGCGCACGCCCAATTGGCGGCGATGCGCGCTGCTGCTGGCACCATCGCGCCGCCGATTGTCGCGCCCGTATCGCCCGGCATTCCCGCCCGCTCGATGACGATGCAGGATGCACTGGCGCGCCAGCTAAGCCTGCAAACGCGCGCACAGGCGCTGGCCACGTATGTCATTTCGGCCAAATCGGCGGCGCTCGCCTCGATCCGGGCGACACCGACTGAGGGTATTTCCAACGCTGGCCTTAATCCAATTCAGGCAGTGCGCGCCGCTACCATCTATGTCGCAGCCGGGGTCGATGCTGCCACGGTCAGGGGCAACGCCGCGCCGCTGTCAGTCGCCGCGGTCAACGATCCGACCGGGCAAAATACGTGGGAAGGCTCCTTAGCCCCGGTCCAGAGCACCGCCAGCAACGGGAGGGTCACCGTCCGGATCGACCAGACTCAGCAGCGCTCGCTGCTCAGCTGGCAAAACTTTGACGTCGGCACAAACACCGCGCTGGTGTTCAATCAAAAGCTTAACGGCGTCGCGCAAAAGGGCTGGACCGTGGTCAACCGGGTGGCAAACGCGACCCGGCCCAGCACCATTCTGGGCTCGGTCAC
>JBBRXQ010000085.1:0-8085 GCA_038238515.1 Sphingomonadales bacterium
CTTGATGACGATATCAATGCTGGTGGGCTGTTAGCGAGGGAAGCTGCGGGCGACAACGCTCCTGCGCTTTCGATAACCGAGATATCCGCTGCGCTGAAACGTACAGTGGAGGAGCGTTTCGGCCATGTGCGCGTGCGCGGCGAGCTTTCGGGGGTTAAGCGCGCGGCCTCCGGCCACCTTTATCTATCGCTCAAGGATGAAAATGCGCGGCTCGATGGGGTGATGTGGCGCGGCAGTGTCCAGCGGCTAGGCTTTTTGCCCGAAGACGGTGTGGAAGTGATCGCAACCGGCAAGCTGACCACGTATCCTGGCCGCTCTAACTACCAGATCGTCATCGATCGTATGGAAATTGCGGGCGAAGGCGCGTTGCTCGCGCTGTTAGAAAAGACCAAGGCGCGTCTCGCTGCTGAGGGTCTCTTCGATACCTCGCGCAAACGGCCCTTGCCTTATCTTCCCCGCGTGATCGGCGTGGTGACGTCACCCACAGGCGCAGTAATCCGCGACATTCTGCACCGTTTGCGCGATCGTTTTCCCAGCCACGTCGTTGTTTGGCCTGTTGTGGTGCAGGGGCAAGGTGCTGCAGCACAAATCGCGGCGGCGGTTCGCGGCTTTTCGGCGCTTGAGCCGGGCGGTCTGGTGGCGCGCCCCGATCTGGTAATTGTTGCGCGGGGCGGCGGCTCGATCGAAGACTTATGGTGCTTTAATGAAGAAGAGGTGGTGCGCGCAATCGTCGCTTCCACGATCCCGGTGATCAGTGCAGTGGGCCATGAAACCGACACCACGCTGGCCGACTTTGCCGCCGATATGCGCGCGCCCACGCCGACAGCAGCGGCAGAAATGGCTGTGCCGGTGCGCGGAGAGCTTGCCGCCGCTCTTGCCGATCTGAATGCGCGCCAGCGGCGCAGCGCGGTTCGCCTGTTGGCCCAAGCACGCGAACGGCTGGATCAGCGCGCGGAGCGTCTGCCGCCGCCGTTAAGTCTGCTGCAGCGTCACGCGCAGCGGCTCGATGATCTAGGAGAACGCCTGCGCCGGGGGCTGGTGCATCGGACCGAACTTGCCAGAGCGGCGCTTGGCCGCCACGGCGCGGCCTTGCGCCCTGCCTTGCTTGAGGCGCGCCTGCGCCGCGCGCGCGAGCGGCTGGTAGTCCAGCGTTTGCGGCCCGAAGCGCTGTTGCAGCGAGTCGCGGCGCTGCACGACCGAATCGACGCCCTTGATCGTTTGCGCCGGTCGCTCGATCCGCGTGCACCGCTACAGCGCGGCTATGTTCTGGTCACTAGCCTCGATGGTCAAGTGGTGCGGAGCCGCGCGGCAGCAGCAGCGCTTAGCGGAATGACGCTAGAATTCGGCGATGGCACTTTGGCAGTCGCGTCGATGGGCAGTGCCGCAGCGAAAGCGGCGCCGCCGAATATAGCGCCGCCTCGCAGTGCACCAAAATCGCGCGCTCCGGATGCTAATAACACGCAACCGAAATTGCTTTAAGCTGCGACTGGTCCTAAAGTCGCAGCTATGTTGATGACCCCCGCCGACCGCCCTGCGCGGCTGCAGTATATGCCGAGCGGCTTTCGCCAGCTTTCTCCCGGCGACCATGTTCTCTGCGCCATCAGCGGTGAGCGTATTGCGCTCGATATGCTGCGCTATTGGAGTGTAGCGCGGCAAGAGCCCTATGCCACTGCCGAAATCTCCACGCGCCGCTTTCTCGAAGAGGCATGACCGTGCGCGCGGCGGCGCTAAGCTTGCTTGCGCTTTGCGCGGCATTGGGCGCGAGCGCGAAATCTCAGGTATCTGCAGTTCATGCTTCGCCAGCAGCTGCCCAAGCACCTAAATTACTGTCGCCAAAAGCTCCGGTTGCCATTGTGCCAGAAACCATCGGAGTTGGCGGCCTGCGCTATCGCGGCAAACTTATTCAAGGCGGATGGCTGCAAGGAATCGCCACTTCGGGAACCCGCAAGGTGACGTTGGGCGGAGAGCAACTTGCCCTCGCCGATGATGGAGCCTTTTTTGCCGCGTTTGATCGTGACGCCCCGGCTTCCCTTAGTTTAGCCACCACTGACAAAAGCGGGCTGGAACTCGCTGTTCCACTCGCAATTGCGCCGCGCGCTTGGCAGATCGAGCGGGTCAATGTGGCCAAGCGGCCTGGCGGAATTTCCGCACCTGACTTTCTCGCACGCCGCGCCGACGAGCTTGCGCGCATCCGCGCGGCGCGGGCACGTGTCACCGATGCGGCGGGATGGCGTCAGGCAATGTCTTGGCCGGCAGCCGGGCGTATATCGGGCCAGTTTGGCGCGCAGCGTATTTATCGCGGAGAGCCGGGCTCATACCACAGTGGCGCCGATATCGCGGCTCCCGCAGGTGCCGCGATTATCGCTCCGGCAAGCGGGGTCGTGGTTCTGGCAGCAGCAGACGCCTTCACGCTTGAAGGGCATTTGCTGATCATTGACCACGGCATGGGGCTAGCAAGCGCGTTCCTACATTGCGCCGATCTTGCTGTTCGGGATGGGGATGCCGTGCGCCAGGGTGATCTGCTCGGCCATGTCGGCATGACCGGGCGGGCAACGGGCCCACATTTGCACTGGGCGCTCACATGGCGCGGGCGCAGGCTCGATCCGCAGCTTTTTGTGCCAGCGCGGGGATAGGCGAGCACTTATCTTGCTGCGAAAGTGGTTCCTATTGAAACTTCATGAGGGTGCCTCAAGTCTGCTTTGAAACTAAGCTGCGCAAATGAGCGTATCCACAAAAAAGCACACCGTTTTCAACGCTCTCACAACTGTTGCACGATTAACACATGCGTGCATCGATCTGCAAGCTATCGGCATGTTTTGCTTCCCTCGCCAACCGTAAAAGCTTCAGAGCCGACCATCAATTCCTAAAGAGCAATACGTCGTTTGACGCAGTCGGCCAATTTCCGGCTCGAGCGTCTGCATTGCCTAGAGGATGGAAACTTTGGCGGCGAGCGAATGCTCTGCCGCCCCTGAACAGGGAAAAGTCACTTGAACATCACTAAGAACACTGCGCTAAAGGCCAGCACGGCATCTTTCGCACTTGCGCTCGCGCTGATTGCCACTCCAGCGTTCGCGCAAGACGCGCCGCAGGCACCTGATGCACCCATTGCAGCTGAAGCTGAGATCATCGTGACCGGTTCGCGTATCACCCGTCCCGATCTTGCCGCCTCAAGCCCAGTTTCGATTGTTGGCGCTGAGCAGATTAGGGCAGTGAACACAGTCACGGTCGAGCAGATTCTCGCGGTCAATCCGCAGTTTGCTCCGGGCAACACTAGCGTTAGCAACAACCCCGGCGACGGTTCGGCCACCCTCGACTTGCGCTATTTCGGCTCAAACCGCACATTGGTGCTTTTGAATGGTAAGCGTCTACCACTCTATGACAGCAACGGTGCGGTTGACGTCAACACTATCCCGACTGCGCTGATCAAGAACATTCAGGTCCTTACCGGCGGCGCGTCGGCGGTTTATGGTTCAGACGCAGTTTCGGGTGTGGTGAACTTTGTGCTCGATGACAAATTTACCGGCTTGAAGTTTGATGGCGGTGCGCAGATCACCGGGAAAGGTGATGGTGGACTTTACGATGCCAGCCTCACCGGTGGCATCAAGTTGGGCGATCGCGGCAATTTGGTTGTGTCAGCGAACTATGCGCAACGTCAGGGCATCCTTTACGGCGCGCGTTCATTTAGTGCTCGGACGCTTGATTCGTCGAGCTTAACCCCAGGTGGCTCGTCTAACACAGTGCCCACCGCGTTCGACATTCCAGCATTGCTGGTTGACGACGAGATTGTTGCTGGTGGTCGTCAGCAGATTACCCCATCTGGCGTGTTGACCAGCAACGTGGCACGGTACAATTTCAATCCGGTCAACCTAGCGCAGCTGCCTTTTCAGCGATACGGTGCAATTGCGCTGTGGAATTATGAAATCGCTGACAATGTAACCGCCTATGGTTGGGGGTCGTATCAAAATGTAAAGGTCGTCACGACTTTGGCGCCAACGGCTACGGCGGGCTTCTTCTTCAACATTGATCCGTCCAATCCGTTTTTGACCCCATCAGAGCGCAATGCCTTTTTCAACACGGCAGAAAATCCTAACCTAGCGATCAATGATGGCAGCGATCCGACTGCACGCGCTGGAACATCGACCATCGGTATCCGCCGCCGCATCATTGAAACCGGTGGACGCGTATCAGACTACAGCAGCAAGACCTATCAGGGCCTGTTTGGCTTGAAGGGCACGATTGGCAGCAGTCTGCACTGGGATGTTTCGGCGCAATATGCCGAAGTCAAAAAGAACCAAATCCTAAAGAACGATCTTTCCTACAATGCGCTAATTCAGGCACTGGACGTCGTCGCCGGACCAAATGGGCCACAATGCTTTGATCAGTCGAACGGCTGCGTGCCGCTCAATCTGTTCGTGACTGCGCCGCTGTCGGCGCAATCGCTGGCATTCGTTCTCAGGAACGCATCGAAGCGCGACAAATCGACCCAGTTCGTGGCCGAAGGTAATCTTGGCGGCGACTTGAACTTTCTGACCAGTCCGCTGGCGAGCAAGCCAGCAGCGTTCTCCCTCGGCGTCGCCTATCGTAAGGAAACTTCCGCTACAGTTGTCGACTCGAACTATGCGTCAGGCGACCTGATTTTTTACGGCCAGGGTTTCAACGTAAACGGCAAGTACGATGTCAAGGAAGTGTACGGCGAATTTGTCATGCCGCTTATTCAGGATAGGCCCTTTGCTGAATCGCTGAACTTTGAGGCGGGATACCGCTATTCGAAATACTCTACAGCTGGCGGTGTCCACTCATATAAGTTTGGCGGCGATTGGACTCCAGTCTCTGGCCTGAAATTCCGCGCAAATTATCAACGTGCGGTCCGCGCACCGAACATTTTTGAGCTGTTTTCACCGCTGGTGGCGGGCACGGGTTCACTTGGCTCCGATCCTTGCGCCGGTGCCAATATCCCAGCTGCAACAGCCGCGATCTGCGTTGCTCAAGGCGCACCGGCAAGTTCAATTGGCTCGATTCCAGAACCTATCGCCGGACAGATCAACGGGTTCACCAGCGGCAGCACGCGGCTTGCAGCAGAAAAGGCAGATACTTACACTTTCGGCGTGGTGCTCCAGCCCCAGCAGATCCGCGGACTTTCGATTGCGGTCGACTACTACAAGATCAAAATTGGCAATGCGATCGTAACACCGCCTTCGCAATTCATTGTTGATCAGTGCTTTACGGTCGAAAGAAATGCAGCAGGTTTCAACTGCGCAAGCATTACGCGCAACCGGCTTGATGGTTCACTCAGCGGTCCGATCACCGTTGGTGTGCCAACACCGTATTCGAACTTTGCAGCCATTGCTGCGCGCGGCATTGATGTGGATTTAAGCTTCCGCAGGGGCAGCAGCGAAGGCTTTCGCTATAGCTTGAATTTTGCAGGAACGTACCAGATATCGAACACCACGCAGCTTAGTGAATGCGCGGGTCTTTTCGGTTCGTCTTGCGATACGCCCACACCCAAGTGGAGGCACGTTGCCTCGCTCGGCCTCGGGTTTGGCGCGTTCGACTTCAACACGCGGTGGCGCCTGATCGGCAAATCGCGCCAAGACAGCGGTACGGACATCCTGAAGAGTTCCATCCCGGCGTATAGCTACTTCGATGAAACGTTGAACATGCGTGTCAACGATAAGTTCACATTCTCGCTCGGTGTGCTAAACTTGCTCGACACTAAACCACCGATCGTGGGCGATACCAGCGGCGCGACATCAACGGCTGGCAGCACGTTTCCAACCGTCTATGACGTTATTGGCCGTAGCTTGTTCGCACGGGTTACTGCGGCGTTCTAAACAATCTGATTGCGTAATAAAAAAGAGGTCCGGCGAGCAACCGCCGGGCCTCTTTCTGTTCAGCGTTCGCGAACAGGAGGGCTCACGACGCGCCAGGCACGCAGGCGTGTGCCGGGCATTAGGTTCTCCGGCACCAGCCACGCGGGCGGACGGTTTTCTAGCAACTCCGACATCAACCCGTGCGGCGCGGCGGTGCGATAGATGCCCAGCTCCTTAAGATCCGGGCACACCACGATCAGCGTTACGTGGCGCGCGCGCACGATTGGCTCAGCGTCTGCTGGTGATGAGAGAAACGACAGCAAGATATCGTGAATGCCAGCTGAGCCGCGGTGATGGCCAGTAGCGACCACGCGGTGATGCGACCACGCGAGTATAAACGGGCCCATGTCGATCGGCGTAAGAATGTCTGTGGCGGGTAGTCGGTCCAGCATTTGGCCGCCCCGCGCAAAGTTGCAGCGCGATTTGCCCAGTTGCGCTAGCATGCTTCCCGCGGCGGGCGCGGCCTTGGGCTGCGCCGCAGCGCGCGCAAGCTCCCAACCCAGAAACGGCAACGCGGGCTGGAGCAAGCAGCCGATGGCCACAAATCCCGCTAGGCGCTGTGGCAACGAGACTGGACGGAGCGCTACAATCCAATCGCGCACTAACGCAGCAATCGGCACCGCGCTAAGCGCACAGGCGGTTCCCGAAGCGCGGGCGACAAACAGACCAATGGCATAAGCTCCGCCCAGCAAGAGTAGATAATCAAGCCAAAATGTCCGTGTTTCGGCATCCGGCGCGCGCCGGAAATGGACCGAAGTGGCAAACAGTCCAAACAGCGGGACAATAATCATGGTTGCCGCAGGGCCGGCCGGGAAGCGCCAGACAGGCTGGCCTTCGATGATCGCATTGTACCAATATTTGCGCACCAATGGATCAAGCTCGGCAAAGGCGCCGGTGCCGCATTGCGGAGCTCCGACGAGCAGGACTGCCAATGCGATAGCCCCGATGCTCCCCACCATAGCAAGCTGCATCGGCAAGCCGCGCGGCCCAATTAAGCGCAGCGCGATAACCCCCGCCGCGCCGGCCGCAAACACTGCCAAGTGCACCGGCGAAACCGTATCGCAGTGGTTGGCGAGATCCACTAGGCCGTGTGTGGCAAAAAACAGGAGCACCGAACCTCCTGCTAATCCAGCAGCGGCGGCTGTCAGCCAGCTAAACCGTGTTTCAGAAGCACGTATGCCGCGCAGAGCGCAAATGCCCAGAAACACGGTGGCTAATGGCAGGCCTTCGATCGATATAGACATCAAAATGGCGAGCAATACACCAATGCCTAGCCCGCCGCGCCAAGCATCGCGTGCGGTCAAACAGCATGCAGCGGCCATAGCCAGTACGATTTGCCAGGCATGATGATCGATGCGCATGGCAGTAAATTGAAACAAGACAGGGCTGGAAACACTCGAGATCAGGCAGGCAATGCCGACCACCTCAGCGTCGAAGAAGCGCGAGGCGAGGCGGCCAATCAGCAGCAACAGTGCTAGTAAAGTAAGCATCGGCACCGCAATCAATGTAGCCAGCTCCGCTCCGCCGATACCCAGCAAGGGCCGCAATAGCAGCATGATGCCCGCTATCGGAATATCAACCAACCGAGACCAGTGCATCAGCACGCCTTCCGGCGCGGCGGCGCGGTATTGGTGCAGATCAAACCAGTTTTGTCCGGCCAGCAAGTCGCGCACTTGCACCAACCGGAGTGTATCATCTGGATCACCCAGCTCAAACGCGCGGATAGAGCTTAGGTTCGTGCTGATGAGCAGCATGACCAACACCAGCCAGACTAGCACCACCCGGCCAAGTACCGCTCTGCCAAAGCCAGCCGCACCAGGAGCGGGCACGGACGCCGCGAAGGATTCGGCAGCAGCGTTCGGCGTCAACGTCGTCATCGAAACACTACCTTTTTGCGGAGCAACCACGTTGCGATAAAGCTTACCGCAATCGCGCAAAGCTTCGCCAGTCGCGGTTCAATTCCGTTGACACTGGCCATGCCGACAATAGCTGTTGTCAGTGCGAGCCCGATGAGCGCCGAGGCAACGAACATCGCCTTTTGCCGGGTGCGGTCGAACCCGCTCGAGGCAAGCTGGTCGCTGAAAACATGGCGACTCGAAAGCAACCAGTGGGCCACAATGCCCAGTGAATAGCCAAGCGCCGAGGCGAGAACCGCCGGAACGCCCAGTTGCATCAGCCCAAGAAAGGTGCCCATATCCACCGCCAGCGCGCCCAC
>JBBRXQ010000086.1:0-8082 GCA_038238515.1 Sphingomonadales bacterium
GCCCTTTGGCTCAATAATCCGCACGCGCGGCGGCGGTGCGCCATCATCGGGTTGCCAGCTATCGGGGATTGCCAGCGGTTGTCCGTCGTCGATCTCCATCACGCGCAGCACGGTGACTTTGGGCACCCCGCCCATGCGGTGGAACGCGGTGCGATTGCCATCGATCAGGCCTTCCTCGGCCATGTCTTTCAGCAATCCCTTCAGCGCGATCTTCTCTGTACCCTTCAGCCCAAAGGCCTTGACCAGCTCGCGCTTGCCCGCAGGTTCTTCTGCCCCAGCGAGAAAATCGAGGACCTGCTTGCGCGAGGGCAGCCCGTCAGGACCGGCGGGAGTTATTTTATGAACCATGGCGCGCGTTTGAGCGTTTGCGCGCAGCTTGGCAAGCTTGCCCGGCTCAATCTTGCTCGGCTGGCGCTTAAGGGGCAGCGCGCGCGGTGGGCGCAAACCCGCCGCCGGGCACCGCCGCCGCAATCGGGCTTTCCGCGCCGCTAGCCGCGCGCGCGCTTACGCCGAAAAACCAATCATCGCCGCGCACCCCGTCAAGCCGCAGCTTGTTGGCGGTGGTCGTCTCGCCCACCTTCTCCTCCCAGCCCGAGGCATCGGTGCGCCGCCGCCAAACCGCATAACCTGCCGCGCCCGGCACTGGCGCCCATGCGATGTCGGTGAAGGTTTGCACAGCAGCTTCGGCGCTGGACGAGGGAGGCATAGGCGCGGCTGCCAAAGCGGCGAGCGCGCGCACATTGATGCGCACTACTTTGGCGAGATAGGCGAAATCCATTTGGTCGATGGTATCGCCATACACCTTGCCATTTTCGGTGCGCACATCCTGATGCTGATGCTCGTAATTTTCTATCGCCACGGTAAAGCGCACGGCGGGGTAACCCTTGTCGAGAAACGGCAAGTGATCGCCGCCGCGCCCCATCCGGTCGGCGCGCCAAACCTGCCGCACCGATAGCCCAGCCTTATCGCTTGCACCCAAACCCGCCAGCCAGCGCGAGAGGCTGCGCGAAGGGCTATCATTCTCGCCGCCATCCTGCCGCTGCGCATCGCGCAAACCGGCGGTCGCATCGGCGCGCGAGCCTTCGGAAAAGACCCGGACGTGCGCATCATCGACCAGCCCATCAGAGCCGCGCGAATTGCCCACGATATCGTTGTTAAAAACTGCCTTTACCGTCCAGCCCTGTGCGGCGGCATAGTCTGCGAGCAATTGGCCGCCATAAAGCCCCTGCTCCTCGCCCGAGAGCACGGCATAGATGATCGTGCTGGGATATTTGGTGCGCGACAAAACCCGCGCCGCCTCAAGCACCAAGGCGGTGCCCGATCCATCATCGTTCGCGCCGGGCGCAGCGCCGCTGGCATCATCGCCGTTGCCATTGCGGCTATCGATATGGCCCTGAACGATAACAACTTCGCTCGGCCGCTCGGTGCCTTTCTGGATTGCCACAACATTGACGATGCGAACCGGCGTTTTGATCCGGTCGCCCGACACCATCTTTTCGGGCAAAGCGATCGTGAGGCATCCGCCGCAAGCCGCCGATGTTTTGCGCATTTCAGCCTCTGCCCATGCCCGCGCTGCGCCGATCCCGCGCGCTTTGTCGGTTTGGCTCGACGCCGTGTGGCGCGTGCCGAATGAGACCAACTTGGCGACGTCGGCTTCGAGCCGGGCCTGCGCGATGGCGTCTTCCGGCCTGCCTTCTGGCGCTGCCACTGCGGCAAATGGGGCGCTCAGCGCGATCAAAACAAGTCCGAGTTTTTTCATCTGACCATCATCCTGTTTCACTATGCGTTAGTAAGACCGAGCCACGTATATCCGCTCCACTGCTGCCTCACCGGTAAACGGACATGGCCCCAACCACAGCGAATGTTTATTGTGCAGCGCGGCAAAAAATACACTTGAGTGCAGTCAGGCGGCCCGAAAGGACACGTACGCGTCTCAAGTTTCATACCCACCTAAGAGGCGAGCGATTGGCATGGATCGCTTCATCAACCTTGTCTGACAAAGGCGTCACAAATGCAAACTCTAACGCTTCTTCAATATTCTCTTATTTATAACGCATTTTCATTCACCCTAGCGACAATGGCCGCTACAACTTTGTTTTTGTGGATCAGCCGTTCGCAGGTCTCGATCCACTACAAAACGGCGCTGACGATATCGGGTCTCGTCACCGCCATTGCAGCGTATCATTATTGGCGGATTGGCAACAGCTGGGAGGCCGCTTACGACATCCATGGCGGCATGGTTTCGGCAACTGGTTATGCCTTCAATGATGCCTACCGGTATGTTGACTGGTTATTGACAGTGCCCTTGCTGCTTGTCGAACTCGTGCTAGTCATGCGGCTCGATCCGGCAGAAACCGCTCGCAAGTCGCTCACTCTTGGCCTTGCTGCAGCATTGATGATCATCCTTGGATATCCGGGTGAAATCGCCGGGGACAACACAACCCGCGCCATTTGGGGCACGCTTTCTGCGGTTCCTTTTGTCTACATCGTCTGGCAACTGTTCAGCGGCCTTGGCGAAGCGATCGAACGCCAGCCTGCAGAAGTGCGGGGTCTTGTTAAGCAGGCCCGCCTGCTGACTTTCGCAAGTTGGGGCTTCTATCCGATCGTTTACATGGCACCGTATGCGCAAATCAGCGGGCCGCAGGCGGAAACGATTATCCAGCTTGGTTACACTCTGGCCGATCTTATTGCCAAGTGTGTTGTAGGCGTGCTGGTTTATAATATTGCTGTGCGCAAGTCGGCACTCGAGACTGCATGATGGCTTCATCGCGCGCACAATGCTTTGCTCGTGGCGAAGTTTTGGCGTGCGATGGCACTTCGTCGTCATCTAACGTGGATAGCAAGGTGCCAGAGTTATTCTGGCCCCTTGCCGTCGCAGTAGCAGTAAGCGGCCTTGCGATTGCAAGCGGCGTGATTTCTGCAACCTCACATTGGCTAATTTACCCCGCGATTACCGCCATGCTTGTTGGCGGGTTGCCCCACGGGGCCTGCGATATCGCCCTCGCTATGACATCGTTTAAACGCACCAGACGCGAAATTGTGCCACCCATTGGCGCTTACATTGGCGTTGGCGCTATGATGGTCGCCTTATGGAGCTTGTCGCCCGTCGCGGCACTGCTTGTATTTCTCGGTCTTTCCGGTTTTCATTTCGGCGAAGATTGGGCAATGTTGCCATCCGGTCTGCTGCGCGCGATGGCCGGGTTTTCGGTGATCACAATGGCAGCTTTCGGACAGCAGGATGCAGTTGCACAGCTTTTCGCGGCGCTCACCGGCTCGCCTGATGCGGTTATGGTTGCTCGATGGGTAAAAGCAGCGGCACCGGTTTGCTTTCTCGTAACCCTAATAAGCGTGCACCTAGCGTGGCGCAGCGGGCACCGCAGGTGGGTCACCGCCTGTTGCACCTGCCTACTGGGATTGCTGCTGCTGCCCCCAATCGTTGGCTTCACGCTGTTCTTCGTTGGCCTTCACGGGCCGCGCCACTGGCAATCCGTTCAGCGAATGATGCGGCCCAAACAACTGTTGAATGCAGGGCGTGAAAGCGTATCCCTTACCGTACTTACTCTGGCGTTATGGCTCATCTGGATGTGGTTTGCGCGTGAACCCAGCGGGCTTGAATCTTCTGCAGAAGCTTTTCGCTTGCTCTCGATTGTTGCTGCGCCGCATCTGGCGCTATCACTCGCGATAGAACGGCGTCTTGATCTTGCAAACCTCTGCCACAAAGCGCTCAATAAGACCGCGCCACGTATATCCGCTCCACTGCTGCCTCGCCGGTAAACGGACATGGCCCCGAAACTGGTGGGCCATCCATCGGCGTGTTGCGGATGGTGAGCTTGAGCGCTTTCAATTGATCGACCACTTTATCGAGCGCTGCGCCGGTGGGGCGCGACCATTGCATTTCGGCCCAGCCCGGAAAGGGTTTGTCATCGGCAAAGAACGCGGCCAGCCCGTCAAGATCGGTCACATCGCGCGAAATTTGCGCGTCGCGGCGGGCCAGCGCTTCTCCAAACAGCGCGTTTTGAATGGCTTCAAGCTCGCCCGGAACCGAGGCGACAAAATCATCTTGCGCCATGCCGACAAAGTTTGCTTTGCCATCTTCGCGCCACAGCCGGTCGCGGCGCAGCACCGAAACTTGGCCACCATCGGCATCGCGCCCTCCGATTTCTAGGATCAGCGGCACACCTTTCTTCACCCAGCCCCAGCGCTTAGCAGTCGCCTTGCCCGCCTTTTTATCAAGCAGAACGCGCACTTTTTCGCCAAAAACCATGTGCCCAGCAATCGCAGTGCGCAGCGCCGCGCAATATTCCAGCAGCGCGCCGTCGCCATCATTGTCGCGCAGCATGGGCAGGATCACAATTTGCTGCGGCGCGAGCAGTGGCGGCGTGCGCAAGCCATCATCGTCGCCGTGAGTCATGATCACCCCGCCGATGAGCCGTGTGGAAACGCCCCAGCTGGTGGTGTGACACAGCGCCTGTGTGCCCGCCTTATCCTGATACTGGATGCCCGCAGACTTCGCGAAAGTGGTGCCCAGATAATGCGACGTGCCCGCTTGCAGCGCCTTGCCGTCCTGCATCATCGCCTCGATCGAATAGGTTTCGACCGCGCCGGGGAAGCGCTCGTTCTCAGGCTTGGCCCCCGCGATCACCGGCATCGCCAGCACTTCTTCGGCAAAGCTGCGATACATTTCGAGTGCGCGCAGGGTTTCAGCCACCGCGTCAGCCTCATCGGCATGTGCAGTGTGCCCTTCCTGCCAAAGAAATTCGCTGGTGCGCAAAAACATCCGCGTGCGCATTTCCCAGCGCACGACATTGGCCCATTGGTTGGTCAGCATCGGCAGATCGCGCCACGATTGAATCCAGCGCGCCATGGCTGCGCCGATCACAGTTTCCGAGGTTGGCCGCACAATCAGCGGTTCTTCCAGCTTGGCTTCGGGGTCGGGCACTAGCCCGCCTTTTCCGTCGCTGATCAGCCGGTGATGCGTAACCACCGCCATTTCTTTGGCAAAGCCTTCGACATGTTCGGCTTCGCGGGCGAAGAACGAGAGCGGGATGAACAGCGGGAAATAGCAGTTTTCAACGCCTGCTTCTTTGATCCGCTCATCCATCAGTTTTTGGATGCGCTCCCAAATGCCATAGCCCCATGGCTTGATCACCATGCAACCGCGCACCCCCGATTCCTCGGCAAGTTCAGCCTCGGCAATCACCGCCTGATACCATTGGGCGAAGTCTTCTGTGCGTTTCACCGCCAGCGCGTGTTTGATCTGTGGATTGCTCATCCACGCCGGTTAAGCGGCAAACGGGATTTGGGCAATCCGCTCAATGCGCCAACTCGCGTCAAATTAAGCCATCGGTTGATCTTATTGAGAGAGCTTATCCAGCTTTACCTGCATCTCGGCCATTTGCTGGCGCAGCACATCCAGCTCGCTAGCATCGTTTGCGGCAGCCTTTGGCTCAGCGGCCCCAGCGGCCCCGGTGCTTCCGGGCGTAAACGCGGATGCTGCAGCCTTCAGCATGACCATGTTGCGCTGGGCGATCTGCGCCAGCGGATTAGCGCTGATGCTTTCTTCGATCGCTTTGCGGAGCTTGCTCTGGTTCTCGCGGAAATGATCCATCGATGCTTCGAGGTAGCTGGGCAGCAAAGCCTGCATCGAATTGCCATACATCGAAATCAACTGGCGCAGAAAATTGGTCGGCAGCATCTGCTCGCCGTTTTGCTCTTCCTCCATAATGATCTGGGTGAGGATCGTGTGCGTGAGATCAGAGCCCGTTTTGGCATCGATCACTTTGAACTCGGTGTTTTCTTTGACCATCTGGGCCAAGTGATCAAGCGTGATATAGCTCGAGGTCCGGGTGTTATAGAGCCTGCGGTTCGCGTATTTTTTGATGATGACGGTGTCGCCATCCTTCGCATTTTGAGCCATGAATATCCCGTTCCGTCGACCTTATTTTATCGTCATTAGCAGATGCGATATGTGCAGCGCAACAAAGGTTAACGAATGCAGCAATTATGCAGCGGTGCGCGCGAACCTTATCCCCAACAATGTGAGCAATTCATACTGCGAGAGCCCGCTTGCCGCAGAGGCTGCTGGCAGCGCATATTCGACCGAAACCCAATCGCCCTCAACGCAATCGGCCGCGCTGGAGAGATCGATGACGGTCATATCCATCGAGATGCGGCCGAGCACGGGCAGGCACTTGCCTTGCCAATTGAGGTTTCCCTTGCCGCTCCAGCAGCGCAGATAGCCATCCGCATAGCCCAGCGAGACGACGCCAACGCGCATGGGCGCAGGTGCGGTATAAGTTGCATTATAACCGACCTGATCACCGGCGGCGAGCGCGCGCACTTGCATCACGCGGGCCTCTGGATAGGCCACTTGGGCAATCTTGCCCGCAAAGGCGGCGTTTGGGATGCCGCCATAGACCGCGAGGCCGGGGCGCGTTAGCCCGAAATGATAATCGGCCCCGAGTGCGATCCCCGCGCTGTTTGCCAGACTATAGCGCTTGGCCGCAACCACTGCCGTTACCGCAGCAAAATTTGCCAGTTGTGCAGTATTTTGCGGGCTGTTTTCATCGGCGCTGGCCAGATGGCTCATGCAGCAATCGATATCGAGCAGCCCAATCGCCGGATCGCTAAGATCAGCCATCGCAAGGCCGAGCCGGTTGATCCCGGTATCAACCATCAGATCGCAAGGCCCGCCGCCAGCGGCGAGCCAGCGCTGGATCTGGGGCAGCGAATTGAGCACCGGACGGACGCCTGCCGCGCGCGCATATGCCGCGTCAGACGCGGTCAGTGGGCCATGCAGCACCGCGATTTGCGCGGGCGGCACATGGCGCAGCATCTCAGGCACTTCCTGCCAATGCGCAACGAACCAATCGCGGCAGCCCGCTGCCGCAAGCACGGGCACAACTTGCGCCGCGCCAAGGCCATACGCATTTGCTTTTACCGCAGCGCCCGCCGCGGCCCCGCCCGACAGTCGATCAAGCGTGCGCCAATTGGCCGCGAGCGCTTGGTAATCAAGTTTCAGCCGCAGCGGTGACGAAGGTTCAGGCAGCATCATCAGCAAAATCGCGCGGCATTCCGCCTTTCAGGCCCCAGGCCGCAACCACAAAGGCGACAACCACCACAACCCATGTATACCACAGCCCGGCATAGGGATCGCCAGTGCGCGCAATGATCAGCGCGGAAATGAAGGGCAAGAATCCCCCGAAATACCCGGTGCCAAGATGATAAGGGATCGACATCGAGCTATAGCGGATGCGCGCCGGAAACATCTCGGCCAGCAGCGCCGCGACCGGGCCATATGTGGCGCCAGAAAGCGCCATAAGCGCGACCAGCCCCAGCACGATCATCGCAGAATGCGCCAGATCGGGCTTCACTTTGGCAAAATCGTGCCCGGCGCTTTCGAGCAAGGCCTTAGCAGCCTTTGCTCGGACGGCGCTTTTGGCATCCCACGGATACCCTTCCAGCGAAATCGCAGTGCTTCCGGCAGAAAACGCGAACTGCGGATTTTCCGACAGGTGATAGGGAACACCCGATGCGCTGAGGTCTGCCAGCAGCTTGCTGCAATGCGTGCTCTGTTCCGCCGCAAAGGCAGTGTAAGCGCAATCGGGGCCTTGCACCGCAACGGGTGCGCGGCGCGCCATATCGGCCAGCGCGGGATTAGCCGCCGCGCCAATCATCCAGAACGCGGGGAACAGCAGCAGCAAAGTGGCCAGATAGCCGAGCACGATCGGACGCTTGCGGCCAATCTTGTCAGACAGATGCCCAAACAGAAGATTGAACGGCATGCCGATCACGCAGGCAATCCCGACGAGGATTTCCGCCGTGGTATCGTCAACCCGCATGGCTGATTTCAGAAACGACAGCCCGCTAAACATCGCGGTATACCAGATCACGGTAAGGCCCGCCGCCACGCCAAACAGCGCGATGAGCAGGCGGCGCGGATTGCCGGGATAGGTCATGCTTTCGATAAAGGGATTGCCGGCAAGCTCGCCGCTGGCCTTCATTGCCTTGAACACCGGGCTTTCCGAAAGCTTAAGCCGCATCCACAGCGAGATTGCCAAGAGCCCGAGGCTGAGCAGGAAC
>JBBRXQ010000087.1:0-8065 GCA_038238515.1 Sphingomonadales bacterium
GCCCGGGGTTCAAGCTTGCTTGCCGCAGGTGTTACTCAAGTCGATGGCGCATTCGCTCGTGGGGATGCGATAGCGGTGCTTGGCCCCGATGGGGCGGTGGTGGCGCGCGGGCTGTGCGAATATGATTCCAGAGAGTGCACTCTGCTGATGGGACATCCTTCGCGCAATCATGAAGAACTGCTTGGATATGCTCCGCGCTCGGCGCTGATACACCGCGATCAGTTGGTGTTGCTGTGATGCTGGATGGCTGCGGCAGTGACGATCTGCTCGCAATAACAGGGGCAACCGGCTTCGTCGGACAAGCGGTGCTTGATGAGGCCGCGCAGCGCGGACTGGAAGTGCGTGCGCTTGCGCGTAGCCTGCAATCGGCCCGCCCCGGAATCGAATGGGTGCGCGGCGATCTGGGCGACGAGCGGGCGCTGAAGCGGCTTGTGGGGGGGGCTAGCGTGGTTATCCATATCGCAGGCGTCGTGAATGCGCCCGATGCAGCGGGTTTTGACCAAGGCAACGTGCAAGGCACGCTGAATATGGTGAACGCCTCATTGGCCTCGGGCGTTGACCGCTTTGTCCATGTCTCGTCGCTTGCCGCGCGCGAACCGCACTTGTCGATTTATGGGGCTTCAAAGCGCAAGGGCGAACAAATTGTACGCGCCTCGAGCCTCGATTGGACGGTGGTCCGTCCGCCTGCGGTTTATGGACCGCGCGACACAGAGATGCTCGAATTGTTCAAACTGGCGCAGCGCAGATTTATGCCATTGCCGCCGCGCGGCAAACTTTCGATTATCCACGTAAGCGATTTGGCACGGCTGCTGCTCGCGCTTATCCCGGGCGGCGAGGATGTGACGCACTGCACGTTTGAACCTGATGACGGCGAGCCCGGCGGTTGGACTCACGTTACTATGGCCCGCGCGATTGGCTGGGCTGTCGGCAAAGGGATATTGCCCCTTCCGCTGCCGCAACGCGCGCTGCGCTGGGCGGCTCGGGCGGATAAGGCGGTGCGTGGTTCGCGCGCCAAGCTCACGCTCGACCGGGTAAGCTATATGTGCCACCCCGATTGGATGGCGGGGGAAGGAATGGCACCGCCTCCCTCGTTATGGCAGCCCAAGGTTGAGACTGGCTTGGGCTTGCATGCAACGGCGACTTGGTACCGCGATGCCGGTTGGCTTAAATAGCGGGTTGCTCGATAAGCGCTTCGTTGATGCGCATCCCAACCATTGCGAGCAGCGGCAGATTGGCCTGCATCTTAACAGCCAGAAGCGCAGTGCCGCTGACTTTGCGCTGCACGAACAAAGTATCCATCGGCGGAAGATGCCAATTGCGGCGATCTTCGGCGATGGGCTTGGTCAAGTCACGGATGCCTTCGACAAAGCTACGGTCGGAAAAGTTGAACATTCCGGGCTTGCTGCCGTGAGTCAGGATAATGTCGATAATCCCGTCAAAGGCGGCGCCGTGCTGATCAAGCAATCCTTGGTTGATGAAGCCAACTTCAACCAGCGCCGCACGCATTGCCGGGCGATCTTGCGCTAGGCCTGCGCGCATCAGCGTGCGGTATGCGTCGATTGTTGCCGTCGGAACAGGCCGCGCTGCGCCGAAATCGAGCAGCACAATCTTCCCAGTTGCGGGCTGCCAGCGGTAATTGGCGAAGTTCGGATCGGTTTGCATAAAGCCGAATAGGAACAGTTCGCGCAGTACCAGATCGAGCAGCGCCCCCATGGTTTGATCGCGCACTTCTTGCGAAGCATCCGCCAGCTCATCAATCGGGCGCGCTGCGATAAAGTCCATCGTCAATACTTGCGCTCCGGTCAGCTCATCCACGGGCGCGGGGACCAGAAACGCCTCTTCGCCCGCAAGCATCTTGCCATAGCGGCGCATTTGCTCGGCCTCGCGCAGATAGTCGGCCTCTTCATGCAGTTGGCGCTTCGCCTCGTCCAGTAGCGGCGAGATATCGAATTCGGCGGGCAGCAGGCCCGAAACGCGCAACAGCGTGGCGACATTGTCGACGTCGGCATTGATGCTCGCGGCAATGCCTGGGTATTGCACTTTGACTGCGACCAACCGGCCATCGTGCAGCTTGGCCCGATGGACTTGACCGATTGAGGCAGCAGCAATCGGCACTGGATCGAATTGCGCAAAGCGCCGCCGCCAATCCGCGCCCAATTGCGCACTCAGCACTTTCTGCAATTGGGCAGGGGGCATAAAGTGCGCAGAATCGCGCAGCCTCGCCAAAATAACCGTGAGCTCTGCGGGCAGCAGATCGCCGCCATCGAGCGACATCATCTGGCCCATCTTCATCGCTGCGCCGCGCAGCCGTGATAATTGCTCAGTAACGCGCGTGGCGTTCGCCGGGGTGAGCAGCATTTCTGACATTTGCGGGCGCTCGCCCCGTGCCAGCCGCCGCGCACCTTCTGCTATTACGCCCCCGGCGACCCCGCCGGCCAGCTGCCCGAATGCCGCCAGCCGGGAGATGCGGCCTGAGGGAACTTTGCGATATTGATCGCTCACCGGAATAATCTTTGCAAAAATGGCCGTATGCGGAGGAAAACGACGTAACTGGCTTCGAGCGCGCGCAACACCAGCGGGTTGCGGGCAGCAAGTCCTATTGGCCGCAGCATCGGTATTGCGCGCCACATAGCCGCAAAGGCCGCCGCGCCTGATAGCATTTGGCCATTCTCGTTAGCATGGAAACGCGCTAGCAGCGTGCTTCGGTCGATCGGACACGCTGTGGCCGGATCGCCGACGTCGACGAAATCGATACGCTGAGCGCGGTCGAGCCTTCGCATTAGTTTAATTTCGCGGGTGCAAAGCGGGCATGCGCCATCGAACCATACGGTGAGATTTGCAGTCACGAGCAACCTTTACGAGCAATTGGATGTGGCTACTCGGCCACAGATTGGTGAAGGACAAGCTGACTTTAGGGGCGCAGCCGAAATTGCGGGGCGGCGCTTTACCATTTGCTTCGTTAGAAAACTGGGGTTTAGAACACTGGGTCGTATTCCGGTGGGAGCTTACTGGGGCCATCATCGGCTCCGTTAACAGGCGCATGAATGCCGCATTCGACTTTGTCCCAGCCCTTCCAGCGGCCCGAGCGAGGGTCTTCGCCGGGCGCGACTTTGGTGGTACAGGGCGCACACCCGATCGAGGGATAACCTTCGGCGACAAGCGGGTGGCGCGGCAGATCGTGAAGCACGATATAGGCATCAATGTCGTCTTTGGACCAGTTCGCTAGTGGATTGATCTTGAGCCGTCCCTGCGTGTCGGCATGGTCAATCTCAAAGCGCGGCAAGCCTGTGCGGGTGGCAGACTGAAAACCCTTGCGCCCAGTAATCGAGGCATCGAAGCGTGCGAGCGCTTTTGCCAGCGGGATCACCTTGCGGATCTCGCAACAGCCATCAGGGTCCCACGACCAGCGCAGGCCATTGTCGTCCTTCTTGGTCACGACCTCGGCATCGGGTTCGATAATCATCAGATTGGTAAGGCCGAGGCGCGCCACTAATTCATCACGATAGGCCAAAGTTTCGGCAAAGTGCTTATGCGTTTCAAGAAAAATCACCGGCGTGGCGGGATCAATCGTTGCAACCAAGTGCAGCAGCGCCGCGCTTTCTGCGCCAAAGCTGGAAACCACCGCCACATCGCCTGCCAAGCTGTTGTGCAGCACAGAACCCAGCATTTCGAGCGTTTCAGTGCCGCGAAACATGTTGTTGAGGCGGATCGCATCGCTATCAGTGAAGCGTGCGCCTGTGGCTATCCGGTCGATCTCGCGGGTAGTGGCCTTAGTCATGCCTAAGCGCCCATATTGGCACCCGGCCATCGGCGGTCTTCTGATAAACCTCAGGCCATGTCGCAAACGCTTGTGCAGCAGCCTCGACAGCAATCGGCTTGCTTGGGGCGAAAGCATCGAAGCCGCAGCGGCGCATGTGGCTCAATTGATCGATCAGCACATCGCCAACGGCGCGAAGTTCGCCAAGATAGCCGTGCTCGCGCAATATCCGCGCGGACGAATAGCCACGCCCATCGCCGTAAGCAGGGAAGTTGATCTCAATCCGCGCAAGCTGGGCCAGATGCGGCAAGAGCGCGCGCGCGTCTTCGCCCGGCTCAATCCGAACTGCCACGGCGTTACCCGCCTCAGCAAATGCACCAAAGCTGACCGCCGGAGCGGTTGAGGCGATATCATCGCGGTAACGGAGTACGGCCTCAACCATAAATCGCCTCCTTGAATGGGGCCATGCCGATCCGGCGGTAAGTGTCGAGGAAGCGTTCGCCTTCGCTCCGCTGCGCGAGATACACATTGGTGGCCTTTTCCACCGCATCGACGACGCCGTCTTCGCTGAAGCCGGGGCCGGTGATCTGCGCCAGCGAGGTATCGGCAGCTTCCGAACCTCCGAAGGAAAGCTGATAGTTTTCAGTGCCTTTACGGTCGACTCCCAGGATGCCGATGTGGCCGGCATGATGATGCCCGCAGGCATTGATACAGCCCGAAATCTTGAGCTTCAATTCGCCAAGATCGCGCTGGCGGTCCAGATCGGCAAAGCGTTGCGATATCTTCTGCGCCAACGGGATCGAGCGGGCATTGGCCAGACTGCAGTAATCGAGGCCCGGGCAGGCGATGATGTCGCTGATCAGATCGAGATTGGCGCTGCCCAGACCCGCTGCCTCAAGCTTTTGCCAGAGCGCATAAAGGTCCGCTTTCTTCACATGCGGCAGCACGATGTTTTGCGAGTGAGTTACGCGCAATTCGTCGAAACTATGATCGCGCCCAAGATCAGCCATCAGGCGGATCTGGTCGGCGCTCGCATCACCAGGAATGCCACCAATCGGCTTTAGGCTGATCGTGACGACGGCGTAGCCGGGCTGCTTGTGGGCGACTGTGTTTTGATTCAGCCAAACTGCGAAATCTGGATCGCTGCGGTCGACCTCATCCGAAAGCCCGGTTTCAAAGCCGGGATCGGCAAAAAATCCCTGAATACGAGCCAATTCGGCTGCTGGTGGTTCGAGGCCGAGCGTTAAGACATGGGCAAATTCTTCTTCGACTTGGCGGCGGTATTCATCCGCGCCAATCTCGTGGATCAGGATCTTAATCCGCGCCTTATACTTGTTGTCGCGGCGGCCATAGCGATTGTAAACGCGCAAGCATGCTTCAGCATAGCTGATCATCTGGAGCGCAGGCACAAATTCGCGGATTACGGGCGCAATCATTGGGGTGCGGCCCATGCCGCCGCCAACATGGAATTTTGCGCCAATATCGCCGCACTCGTTTGCCACGATCTGGATGCCGATGTCGTGCAACCGCATCGCCGCGCGGTCGGTGTCGCTGGCGATCACCGCGAACTTGAACTTGCGTGGGAGATAATCGAACTCGGGGTGGAAGCTCGACCATTGGCGGAGCAATTCCGCATAAGGGCGCGGATCGACCAACTCATCAGCGGCTGCCCCGGCATACTGATCTGAGCTGATGTTGCGGATGCAATTGCCGCTGGTTTGGATCGCATGCATTTCAACCGTGGCAAGATCGGCAAGAATATCAGGCGTTTCCTCCAGCTTGATCCAGTTATACTGAAGGTTCTGGCGCGTGGTAAAGTGGCCATAGCCGCGATCATACTTGTCTGCGATGTCGCCAAGCAGTCGCATCTGGCGGCTATTGAGCGTGCCATATGGGATCGCCACGCGCAGCATATACGCGTGAAGTTGCAGATAAAGGCCATTTTTCAGGCGCAGCGGCTTGAATTGATCCTCGGTAAGCTCACCGGCCAAGCGGCGCTCAACCTGTCCACGAAATTCTGCAACACGCGCATCGACCATCGCCTGATCATATTGGTCGTATTGATACATATCAGAGCACCCATTCGCTGACATTTGTGTCAGCGGGCTTGAGGGAGAAATCGAGTCGGACGGTTGGTCCGAGCGCACGGATACGGTCTTTGATATGCGCCGGACGCACGCCGTCGCCAGTGCGCAGGGCATCAATCACATAGCCCGCGTTTACGCGTACTGCGGCGTCCTCGCGCGCGAGAATGGCATCAGCATCGCCGCCAGCATCAGCCGCGTCGTTGACGTCGCGCGACCAGTTTTGGCCGTCCCACCACACTACGTCGCCGGTTTTTAGATCGTTTCCGGTTAGAATTTTCACGCCGCGTTCTCCGCCAGCAAGAGGAGGGAATTGGCATGTTCACGGGCGGTTACTTCGCCGATCACGATCAGCGCCGGGCTTTTAACCTGCTCTTGCGCAATCAGCGCCCCAAGCCCGGCCAGTTGGCCGCGCAACACGCGCATTTGCGGGCGGGATGCGTTTTCAATGACAGCAAGCGACATATCGGGGGCCAAGCCATCGGCGATCAGCTTCTCTGCGATCGCCTCTCCGGTCGCGACGCCCATGTAGATCACGAGTGTGCGGCCAATGCCTGCTAGACCAGCCCAGTTTTGCTCAGCCAAGCCCTTGCACTGCCCCGCAACAAACGTAACGATTGAGGCGCTGTCGCGGTGCGTGAGCGGGATTTGCGCGGCGGCAGCTGCGCCCAGCGCTGCGCTGACGCCGGGGACAACCTCGACAGGTACGCCAGCCGCGCGGCAAGCCTCAGCCTCCTCACCGCCGCGCCCGAAAATAAACGGGTCGCCGCCTTTAAGCCGCACAACATCGCCGCCATTGCGGGCTTCGCGTACCAGCAGGGCGTTGATTTCGTCTTGCTGCAACGTGTGCCGTGCCCGGCTCTTGGCAACCGAGATTAACCGGGCGGTGGGGGACGCCATCGCAAGGATTGCTGGATCGACCAGACCATCATGAACAATCAGCTTGGCATTGATCAGTAGCCGGGCCGCGCGAAGAGTTAGCAGATCTGGATCGCCCGGACCTGCACCGACAAGGTACACCGTACCGACATTTGGAACAGCATTGAGCATGGCGCTGCAGATGGGCGTTATGGTGAACCGCTGCCAGTTAGAATGCATTGGGGGCAGCCTAGTCCAACTTTATTCGCCGCGCGCTGCTATCGCGGTGATAAGTCGCTCCAGACCATCCGATGCAAGCAAATGTAAGTCGGTTTGAGGCAGTGGAAGCTCAACACCGTGATCCTGAAATAGTTGCCATGTTGCTTTTAGAACGTGGCTGCGGACATTAGCAATTCCGGCTTCGGGATCATTAATCCAGCACGAAACCTGCATTTCAATCGCTTTGTCGCCAAAACCCTTCAGCAACACCCCCGGGGCTGGTTCTGCCAAAACTCGCGGTGCACTTTGCGCGGCTTGGAGTAATAGCTTTTCCGCGAGTGCGATATCGCTTCCATAAGCAATGCTGATTGGGATCGCGATTGATACATCTCGTGATGAATACGACCAATTTTCGACTTGGCTGGTCATTAGAATTTCATTGGGGATCAGGTATTCGCGATTGTCGGCGGTCGTTAACAACACCGCGCGCAAACCGATTTTTTTCACTTGCCCTATGGAATTGCCGTGGCCGCCTTCTACCGCGATCACGTCACCCGGCTTGATTGAGCGGTCCATCAGCAGAATTACGCCAGCAATCATATTGCCGAACGTTTTTTGCAGGCCAAAGCCAATAGCCAGGCCAAATGCCCCAGAAAATACAGTGAGTGCGGTGAAGCTAATGCCTAAAACGTCGATCCCGGTCAGGATGGCGAAAATCCAGATCGCAGTGCTGAACAGCTTTTCAGCCAGTAGTTGTTGCGTCGGATCTAGCGTGGCCATGCGGCGGATGAACCGGCGGGCGAACCGGCTAATCACCCGTGCCAGTAAGATCACGATCGCTGTGACGACCACGGCGCGTATGCCTGTGAACAGTGAGATGTGTGTTGAGCCGACATCGATGCCAATGCCATCAAGCATTGTTATCATCTCGCGCGCACCGCTCATAAAACGCTGTGTCCCTTTCACAACTTTGCGCTCCACACCGCTAGCGCACTATTCAGATCGGCGATAAGATCTGCTGGATCTTCGAGCCCAATCGAAACTCGCACGCCGAACTGGTCGTCCGGATAGCAGCCTTCGCGCGGCCATCGGCTGGCGGTGCGGATTGCAGCGGGATCGACTGGCGTGGCCAGACTTTCAAAGCCGC